>JAGVDZ010000100.1 GCA_020058465.1 Parachlamydiales bacterium
AAAGACAGCGACGAAACATCGAGACTTTAGCTGCATGTAATGTATTTCTACCCACATTTGTTGTAACAACTTCATTCTGATATGTTTTTATTTTAATTAACATAATAATCAACTTATCTTTAATAATATTAAAACTGTTTAGTGCAAAAACCAACTTTTGAGTACATTTGTGTATAGATAAAAATGGGTATGGGATAAAAAATTAGGCGTGGAAACGCCACCAGGAAGAAGGATTGATAGAGGAGATCGGTTGTTTGCTAGCAACTCGATTAGAGTTCATACTTCTGGACATAGCTTTCTAAAAACTCCAAAAGATCATCGCTAATGATTTTTAAAGCATTGGACCCACGTGTAATTTGAGAAATACTGACCTTCATTTTGTCAGAGATCTCTCGCTGGGATCCCTTTTTCTTCAAAAGAGCCTTAATGATCTGCATGCGGGAAGACAAATGTTCTTTTTCTTCTATTGTTAAAAATAGGCTGAGGAGTTCCTCTAACCGCGAACATTTTTTTGTCTCTAAACACAAGTCTAAAAACAATTTCCATCCCTCTTTGCTTCGCATTTTTGTAATGCTACACCACTACATCGTTATTTGGCAATGCTTGTTCGTGAGAAATAAATTCAAAATTTATATATATCTATTCTAGGGGGTGACGACCGTAGTTCGGTAGTCTTTGTAGGAAGTGGTTTTGTTGGGAGTTTGTAGCTCTATTTGGATCTCGAAAAATCGGTAAGTTTTACCATCGAGTCCTTTTTTTTCTCGCAAGCAGTAGAGACGAAATCCTCTTTGTACTTCTTGAGTTCGATGAGGTGGACGGGAGATGGAGGTGGTATTTAATGGGTAAAGAGAGGACAGCTCTTTACGTTGAGGTAGCGCATACAAAGGGATCGTATGATTGGCCAACAGCTCTCTCACTTCAAAAAAGGCAAGATCCGACAGTCTTCTGAGTTCAATAGATTCAAGAGCTGCGATCTCTTTTAAATAAGCGGCGACGGGGCGTTGGATCAGGGGTATAGAGACGATGGAGACAAGGGTGAGGGCGACAAGGAGCTCCAAGAGAAGAAATGGGCTCTTTTGCTTTCGAGTCATAGGATGTAATCACTCGAGTCTTGGGGTGGGTCCTCATGGTTACGGACTAGATGTCTGGCTTGGCAGTAGGCCGGAAAGAAGCTGTCCCATGTGAAGTGGGTAAATGGATCTGTGGCAGGCGAAGCTCCTTGGCGAAATTGAAGATGAATATCGTGATGATGGTAAATGATGGCTTCAAAAAGATCGGCGATGATCTCGTTGCCCTCGGAGAAGGGGGCACAGTAAGCAAAGTAAAAGCGAAAGAGAGCCACGTTGTGTTGAAGCCGGTTCATTCCGGCGCCTGGTTTGGCTGTGTGAGCCAAGGCGTTCTTGAAAAGAGTGCTGATCTCTGTCAGCGTTTGATCGATGAGAGGTGGGGTTTGGTGAATGACGTAGGAAAGGCTATGTTTTCGTAATGTCTTACAAGGGTCGTCGACGCCATTTCTATAGCTCCAGGTGAGGATACTGCCGACGGGATTCATGGCACTCCGAATTTCGGTGACGACGACCATGGGATCGATCCCAATCCACCAATAGACAAGAGGATTCTTTTCCTGTTCGGCCTCGTCTCTCATCTGAATGTGGGCTGTCAACGATGGGAGCCTCATGATTTCGTCATAGGCGAGAAATGGTTCTTCTTGTGGATGGCTTTTTTGGAACGAAGCGTGGAGGGAAGTGGTTTGATCCCGTCGATAATCCTTAAAACTGTCAAAAATTAAGAGAGCTCTAGTCTTCTGCATTGTGAATATATCCATAGAGTACGCGGTCATTCGACAGCTTGGTCTGCTGGTGTTGGAGCGAGAGGTTGTAGATCCACAAATGGGCTTTTTGGGTAACGGGTCTTGGTAGGGAATATTGAGTTGGTTGAATAGGTGTGATAGTGGGCGGCCCGATCGAAAAGGGCCTGTACATGCACCCCCAGAATATTGTAACGACTGCTTCTTTCTCATTTGGCCGTAGAGATGGGAGTGCTCAAGGCAGGCTTCTTTCGCCAGTGCTTGGCATGCTTGCCCAAGACGCAAAAGAAGCTGGTTGAAGATAGTTTCGATATGGAAGGTTGGGGCCTGCAGTTCTTGGCTCAAGTAGGAGTAATGCGTGTCACAGATACCCACAAGCTGCGATGTATAAGAGGTGAGGGACTTCACCTCTTGGCTAGGAAGGGGCATCTTGATGTTCCAGGAGCTTGTCATTGAGGTGGGTGGTCGGTTGCACAGCAAGCCACCTATGGTAACGAAAGAGACTTGATTCAAATCAACATTAAAAAAACTATTCTATACACAAATAGCGCAAAGTCTTAAGAGAGGTGCCCAACGGGAGCGGGTTGAAAGTGGAGATAGTCGGCGGAGGTCAAAAGATAGCGGACTTGGTTTTTTTCACCGAAAGGGGGAGCATGATCGGGGGATAGGCCGTGGAGGTGTCCAAAAACGACGGTATGGATCCCAAATTGCTCAAATAGAAAGGAGGCTTTCGAATTGTCCATATCAGGCCCGATGGGAGGATAATGAGTCATAGCGATTTTAAGGGGAGCTTGGGGGTCGAGTTTTTCAAGACTGAGTCGGAGTCGGTGGAGCTCTTTTTCAAACTGCCTTTGATTGAGTTCTCGTTGCAACAGGACATCAGGATCTTGGAGGTTGGGGGTAAAGTAGCGACCAAAGCTATACTCCTCCGTGTCCCATAAACGGGCACCTCCCACGGCGACTCCCTTCCAGAAAAAGGCGTTATTTTGAATGAGGTGGATCGAGGGGGGTAAGACTTTGGTGACTTGGCTAAGAGAGCCCCACCAGTAGTCGTGATTCCCTTTGATCAATACTTTCGTTCCTGGAAGGGCGTCGATCCATTGGAGATCGGCCAAGGCCTCTTCGAGCTTTAAAGCCCAGGAAATGTCCCCTGCGATCAAGACAAGATCTTCGGGGGCAATGACGGCTCTCCAGTGGGCAGCCATTTTAGCTGGATGGTCTTGCCACTCAGAGCCAAATCGATCCATGGCTTTGTTGGGAACTCCAAAGCTCAAATGTAAATCGGCAATGGCCCAGATATGCAGATAACACCTTTAAGTAATTGATTCTAAGTCAAAACCGTCTGGAAGAATGGAGCCGGCCGTCACGACAATAATCCCGTCTCGGATATAGACTCCTTGTCCATCGAAATGGGCTTTTTGAT
>JAGVDZ010000153.1 GCA_020058465.1 Parachlamydiales bacterium
AGCACCTCATCTCCGTCTTGCTGTCATCGATAAGGAAGACGAGGTAGCCAAGCATCAAACAGGACACAATAGTGGTGTCATCCACAGTGGGATCTACTACAAGCAAGGCTCTTTGAAAGCTCAATACTCCCTTGCAGGAAGACAAGAATTGTTCGCTTTTTGTCAGGAACATCAAGTCCCTTGCATCCGACAATACAAGTTGATTGTCGCCTCAAACCGACAAGAGGAGACGATCCTGCAAACCCTTTATGAAAGGGGCCTTGCAAAGAAGATGTCAGGGATCCGACTTCTTTCTTCCAAGGAAGTGTTTGAGATCGAGCCCTGGGTGTCTTGTACACAAGCTTTATATATCCCCGACTGCTACATCGTAGACTACCGTGAGGTGGCCTTTTGCTTGGCGAAGCTCATCACCTCCTTGGGAGGTCAAATCCTCCTCAATCGAGAGCTCTTTGCCGTCGAGCCCTCCCTTGCTTTGACAAGCAAAGGTTCGTTGTCATTTCATTATCTCATCAATGCCGCAGGTCTTCACGCCGATCGAATCGCTAAACTATGTTCGATGCCTGTGCAAGAAAAAATCTTTCCCTTCCGTGGGGAGTATTATTTTCTCTCCAAAGAAGCCTCTTCAAAAGTGCACGGATTGATCTATCCAACCCCCAACCCATCTCTTCCTTTTTTAGGAGTCCATTTAACCCCCCTCCTTTCGGGACAAGTCGAAGCAGGGCCAAGTGCGGTGCTCGCCTTTGCAAGGGAAGGATATCACCGTAGTACCTGGAGTTTTTCTGACCTCAAAGAGATGTTCCTTTACAAAGGGTTTTGGAAGCTGTTCCAACGTCATTGTAAGACCGCTTTCTACGAGATGGCCCGCTCTTGGAGCTTTTCTTTATTCCTCAACGATGTGCAAAAACTGGTCCCCTCCTTACGTCGACAAGACCTGGCAAGGGGGGGGGCTGGAGTCAGAGCTCAGTTGATAGGGCCCAAGGGAGAGCTGATCGACGATTTTGTCTTCAAAAGGACGAAAACTTCATTCCATGTGCTCAATGCACCTTCCCCTGCGGCAACAGCAAGCTTTGCCATCGGTCGTACAATCGCAACTGAAGTACTTCAAGAAGTCCTATCTCCTCACGAGTGTCGATCATGAAGAGGGCATTTGTCTACGACTGGCTTGCCGAAGGGCGGGGCGGGGGAGAGGCTACGTTGGAGGAAATCCTCCGTCTTTTCCCCTCTCCTATCTACACCCTCTTGGCAGATCCGAAAGCGATCCAAGAAGGGCCTTTTTCTACCCATCCCGTGTATACCTCTTTCATCCAAAAGCTTCCCTTCGCCTTGAAACGCTACCGCTCTTATTTACCTCTGTATCCCTGGGCCATCGAGCAGTTCGATCTTTCTTCCTATGACCTGATCCTCTCTTGTTCCCACTGCGTTGCCAAGGGGGTCTTGACCCACGCAGACCAACTCCACCTTTGCTACTGTTATACCCCCATGCGTTATGCATGGGATCTTTACCACGATTATCTCAAAGGGGCTCATCTAGACAAGGGAATTAAGGGGCGGCTTGCACAACTCTGTCTTCACTACCTCCGCTCCTGGGATATCCAAAGCCTTTCCAGAGTTGATCACTTTGGAGCTATCTCCCATTGCGTCGCCCGAAGGATCCAAAAGATCTACCAAATCAAAGCCACCGTCATCTATCCCCCCGTCGACACCACCTTTTTTTCCCTTCACGAGCCTAAAGAATCGTTCTACATGACAGCATCGAGACTTGTCTCCTATAAGAAGATCGATGTGATTGTCCAAGCCTTTGCCAATATGCCGAATCGGAAACTGATCGTGGTCGGAGATGGGCCTGAAAGGAGGCGTATTGAAGCGATGGCTACCTCCAATGTCGAGATCTTGGGGCACCTGCCCAAGGAGCTCCTTTGCCACTATCTTCAAAGGGCCCGTGCCTTCATCTTTGCCGCCGTCGAAGATTTCGGCATCTTGCCCGTCGAAGCTATGAGTACTGGCACCCCTGTCATTGGCTATGGGAAAGGGGCCCTTTTAGAAACAGTCCAAGAAGGGATCTCTGGCCTTTTTTTCCACGACTTAAGCCCCTCTGCTATTGTGAAAGCTGTCGAAGAGTTTGAGTGGCGACACTTTGATCCGAGCACTGTCCGATCAGCCGTCCTCAGTTTCGGCACGTCTCGATTCGTGAAAGAGTTTAGCAGCTGGGTGACAAGCTCCTATCAGACGTTCCAAGAAGAAAGAAAAGGGGTCTTGGTATAACTTTACTTCTTACGATTGGTATTATGTACACCTTGATTCTAGCGGGAGGAGAGGGTTCTCGCCTTTGGCCCCTTTCTCAACAGCAGCTGCCCAAACAGTTTTTAACATTTGGAGATCGCTACTCTTTGCTCCAAAAGACCGTACTGCGCTCCGATCGCTGGGAGGATGCCGAAGCCATCTTGATCGTCGCACCAGCACCCCTCGTGTCTCTGATTGAAAAAGATCTTGCGAAATTGGACTTGAAGCGCCCCGTCACCATCCTCGTGGAACCTTTGAAAAAAAATACAGCCCCGGCAATAGCTTTGGCAGTCCAATACCTTCTCGATCGGGGAGCTTCTTCGTCCACAATGCTCTTTGTCGTCCCCGCCGACCATTTCTTAGAGCCTGAAGAGACCCTTCACAAAGCCCTTGATCTGGCCAAGCAAGCCGTGACGACAACGCCTCTTGTCCTCTTTGGAATCGTCCCTACAAGAGCCGATATCGGCTTTGGCTATATCGAAATCGGAGAGCCTGTAGCCTCCCTTGGATTCCACGTCAGGCATTTCAAAGAAAAGCCGAGCGTAAGGCTCGCCGAAGAGTATATCCAATCTCAAAGATACTACTGGAACTCTGGGATGTTTGCTTTTTCTCTTGCCCACTTTAAAACCAAACTCGCTCCCCTTTCCCCATCACTCGAAAAGCTCATCCAACTACCTTATGCTACTTTTTTGTCCCGCTTTGACGAACTGTCGAATTTGTCGTTTGACTACGAGATCGTCGAACGGTGCAAAGAGGCCATCGTCATCCCCCTTTCTTTGAACTGGTCCGACGTGGGCAGTTGGGACCGGGTCTACGAAGTGTTGGATAAAGATCTCAACCGCAATGCCAAGGTAGGACAGGTGACCACTCTCAAAACGAAAAACAGCCTCATCGTCGGAGGGCAAAAGCCCATCTCCACCCTCGGAGTAGAAGACCTCCTGATCGTCGATACCCCATCGGCCCTTTTGATTGCCAGTCCCAAGTGGGCGCAAGAGATCAAATCGATCGTCTCAAAAACGCCATCTCCCATTTTTTATGTCAAAAGTGTCCCTTTTGAGCTCCTTCCACAAGAAACGCTCCAACTCACATCGGAAGCAGTGCTCATCTTCGATGACGACGTCCCAGCACTGCAAGCGGGCCACCTCGTAATCACGTGTAAGAAGGGAGAGGGAATCAGAGTGTTGCCGTGGACTTCCATCCTCAATCTGGATACGACAAAAGCCCTCAAAGGTCTTCGGATTGACCTTGCAACATCTCCAGCTTTTGATAGTATCGCATCTGATCTCGAAAACGAGCCGCTTCTTCAAACTTGAAGTCCTTGGCAGCCTGTTTCATCAGAGCTTCGTATTGTTTGATCTTCTCTTCAAAGTCCTTTTCTTCCAAGCGATCGGTCGACGTTGGCATCTCCATCCCCTCTGTAAGACCAAAGGTCTCTTCGATGGAGGCGATCGTCCCTCTTCTTGCATTTTTGGGAGTGATGCCATGTTTTTGATTGAAGATCTCTTGCCTAGCTCTTCTTTCTTGGGTGATGTGGATGGTGTTGGCAATAGCCTTCGTTGTCCTATCGGCATAGAGGATCACACGACCTCGGACATTCCTGGCAGCTCGCCCACACGTTTGGATTAACGCTGTCTCGGAGCGTAAAAACCCCTCCTTATCGGCATCGAGAATCAAGACTAGTGAAACTTCGGGCAAATCGAGTCCCTCTCGTAATAAGTTAATCCCGACTAAGACATCGAACGTCCCTAGCCGAAGCTCCTTTAAAATCTGCATCCTCTCTAATGTGTCGATATCGGAGTGGAGATACTTGGCCTTGACCCCAATTTCATTGAGATATTTGGAAAGGTCCTCGGAGAGCTTCTTTGTCAAAGTGGTCACTAAGATCCTACCGCCGAGCAAGCTTTCCTTATGCATCTCTTCGAGACTGTCATCCACCTGCCCTGTGGCAGGTCTTGTCTCAATGAGAGGATCGAGAAGACCTGTGGGGCGGATGACCTGCTGCACGATCTCACCTCCTGATTGTTCGATCTCCCAAGGACTTGGTGTTGCCGAAACAAAGATCACCTGAGAGAGCCTTGCGAGCGTCTCTTCAAATCGAAGGGGACGGTTATCAAAAGCAGAAGGGAGACGAAAGCCGAATTCAACAAGAGCCTGCTTGCGAGATCGATCCCCTTCATACATCGCCCGAAGTTGAGGTACAGTTTGATGCGACTCATCGATAAAGAGGAGAAAGGAATCGGGGAAGTAGTCGAGAAGACAGGGAGGTGGATCCCCCGCTTTGCGACCACTAAAATGTCTCGAATAATTTTCAACTCCTTTACAAAAGCCAATCTCTTGAATCATTTCGAGATCGTAGTAAGTTCGTTCTCGAATTCTTTGCGCCTCAATCAGTCGATGTGCCTCCTCAAAATAAGCAACCCTCTCTTTAAGCTCTTTACGAACTGATTCGATGGCCTGCACCCGAATATGTTCTGGAGTGACGTAGTGGGAACCTGGGTAAATTGACAAGCTCTCGAGCCTTTGTCGAACTGTCCCCCTCAAAGGATCAATTTCACTGAGCCGCTCAATCTCATCGCCAAAAAATTCGATCCTGTAAGCGAGATCCTCTTCGTAAGCAGGGACGATCTCCAAGATATCGCCTCTGGCTCTAAAGGTGGCTCGAGCCAGTTCCATATCATTTCGTGTGTAGTGCATTTCGACAAGGTGAAGGAGAATGTCATCCCTTCGACATGGTTGTCCTTTGGATAGATGCAGCACCATCTGAGCATAAAATTCAGGCGTTCCAAGGCCATAGATACAAGAGACCGACGAGACGATGATGACATCCTCTCTCTCAATTAAAGAGCGCGTCGCACTAAGGCGCATCCTTTCGATCCGCTCGTTGATCGCAAGATCTTTCTCGATATAGGTATCGGTCCTTGCGATGTAAGCCTCAGGTTGGTAGTAGTCGTAGTAGGAGACAAAATATTCGACAGCATTCTTCGGGAAAAAGGCTTTGAATTCTTGGTAGAGTTGAGCCGCCAGAGTCTTGTTATGAGCTAGAATCAAAGTAGGCTTTTGCACTTGCTCAATCACCTTGGCCATGGTAAAGGTTTTTCCAGAACCTGTAATTCCAAGGAGCACTTGCCGTCGTCTCCCCTCGAAGATTCCCTGAGACAAGGCTTCGATCGCCTGAGGCTGATCCCCTGCCGGCAGATAATCAGACTTTATACCAAACATGAAGCGGCTCTCTCATAGCCCTAAGAAATGGGCAACGATCACAAGAAGGCTAAAGACAAAACCTCCCCATAACGCTCTTTTGCCTCCCAACACGTGATAGTTTGAAGACCTTTTTTGTCGATAGCGCCCCACCCATACCATGGCGATCGGCAAAATCCCAAATAGGATCATCGCAAACAATCCTCCCGCCACATTCAAAGCCTGGAAAAAGATTTCTGGCTTGATCAAAGCCATGATCAAAGGGGGGAAAAGGGCCAGTATCGTCAAGAGCCTGCCTCGAATACTTGTACTAGCGATGCGAAAGGCATCGGCAAGAAAATGGGTCAACGTCAACCCTTGGGCTAAAAAAGAGGTGACGATAGCAAAGAAGGCAAACCCTTGGGCAAAGAGGGTGATCCTGGAAGAGCCTAAGATCGCCTTCAAGGCTTGGCTTGCTTGTTGCCCTTGTTCATAGCTTTCTAAAATGCCGTGGTGTCCTTCAAATGGAACCACCCCTAAGACCACAATGGACCAGACGAGGTAAATCAACAATGTCAAAAGGCCTCCCCCTAAAACCGCCTTTTTCACCCGCACCAAGTCACCTCGCATGTACTGAACAAGGCTGGGCACCACATTTTGAAAGCCGAAGGAAATGACCAAGACAGGAAGAGCAGTCAAAATAGAAGAGATCTTGACATGGGTCAAGAGGCGAGGTTGGATGTGAAAGACGCCAACTCCCACAAGGCCCATATAAGTCGCAATCAGCCCTACCATCAAAACGCGATTGATCCAGTCGACGGGGGCCGTTCCTAAGTAAACAATCACCCCAAATAACACTGTAAAAAAAATCGACCCACCCGTCGCAGATAGGGTGACGTGGAAAAGCTCTTGCGAAATCGAGGCAAAGATGGAGCCGCTTGCAGCAACATACGCAACGAGAAGAGAATAGAACAAAAAAACATACGAGATCCAACACACGAAACGACCCACACGACCGAGCGCCTCTTCAGCCAGGGTCATCAAGTTTGTCTCCCCATAGAACCAGCCTGACGTCTCGATCAATAAGAGCCCTGTGAAGGTCATAAAACCCCATGCCGCAAAAAGGACCAACAGCGACGGAAAAAAACCAGAAAGACCCGTCACAATCGGAAGAGCCAACATCCCAGCGCCTATACAGCTTCCTGCAATCAAAAGAACACCCCCAAGCAGGCTCCCAGGCACTCTTTCTTTCATGATCCCCCCTTGACCTTGGCTTCGCTGCGCACCTCTGCACTGAGCCTTCCTAAGCTGTACCCGTCGAAGTCAACAAACTTGAAAAAGCGCTCGAAGCTTGGAATCGCCTCACTAACTTGCCTGGCCATCTCTTGGGCAATCCAGCGGTACATGGGGTGGCCTGCCGCCTGGGAGCGAAGTTCAGAAAGCCATTGGAGCGATCTTAAATTGACATGGAAATACCAGCGGATATGATATCCCATCGGGACAACATACTGTGCCTCCTCAGGCAGTTCGTTTGCAATGGTATCATAGGCCTTCTTTCCCTTTGCCATGGCCTCGTGATAGAGCTTTTCTTCTGGCATTCCTACGATCTCTGGGGGAGTGTAATAGCCAAGGTCACAAGTCAAAGGCTGCCTTTCTTGACTCAAAATACGGTGGCGCTGTAGATCGCGATACACCCCGAAATCGGCCACGATTTCGAAAGTAAATGAAGCCTGTTCCAGGGCTCTTGGAGACTTATGCCGTCGATGTTCTCGCGCTGAGACGACCACTTCAAGGATCCTTGTCACATCCTCCTGAGATAGGGAGCGTAAATCTTGAAGACTCTGCTGCGTCGAAGAAAATAAGATGGCGGCGGCTACTTTGTGGGGAGAGGTAGGGTCAAAATCGATCAAGCGGACTGACGCTTCTTGCATCTCGGGCTGTGGTAAAGAATCTTTAAAGTGCAAAGCAAGCTGCTTTGTGTCGGAGCGAAGAGCCTCAAAATAGGCAGCAAATCCTTGATAATGTTTATGATCTGGATCAGACCTCCGGATGAAGGAAGGAATTACTTTGTTGAGTTCTGTCCTTGCTTTTTTCGCAATCTCTTGCATTTCAACAAGATTATGAAGCCCCATCCTCTGAAGGAGCGACTCGAAAAAACGACCATTGCCGAAAACACCCATATTCGTCAAAGTGCTCGCTGGCAAAAGGCCTCTTAGGCAGTCAAGCACCTTAGCTCGAAGAGCTGCCACGTAGGCCCCCTTAGAGATCGCTGGATCTTTCGGAAACCCCCCTTCGATCTTCGAGGTCAGTGGGGGAATCAGACGGCTATAGGTCTCAAAAAGCTCATTACAAGTCTCTTCAAAGAGCTCTCGATAGGCAGAAGTCATCAAAACAGGCTCTCGATAAAACAGATAGTGTCCCTTGACTTTCTGATCGAAGTAAATATAGCGGGTCGATTTTTCAAGAGGAGAGCCCCCGATACGGCCATCTTCGACCACCTTAGCCCCCAACATCGAAACACTTTCGATCGCCAAGTGGGCCCCCCCAAGCTCTCCAATGGAGTCGTCCCCGTAGCCGTCGAGGATTCGATCATAAAAGTTTTGCGCTTTTTGAATGGCAATCATTTGCTCGTTTTGATCTGTAGGATCACCGACAATCGCTTTAAATGAGGTTGCCTCCTCCAAGATAAATTCTTTCAGCAAAAGGGCCCTTAGCCCCAAGGTAGATCTCGAGTAACGGGAAAACAATGCCCCTTTGATCACCTCTGGCAAATTCCTTAGAACAAACACATTGTCCGTCGTATTGGTCACGAACCGTTCGAGAATTTTAGCCTGGTGTTCAGAGACCTCCGGATCTATCATCATTGTCCAGCCACCATCACCACATACCGTCGTGGACCAGGTTGCCAGAGAACCCACTCCCACATCAAGCAAAAAGACCGTCAACCGTTCGGTTATTGACCACTCGGGCTATATACACAAATGAATTCGAAATTTGGGAATTTGAATTCATTTGTGTATAATAAAACACTTGTAAGGTGATTGGATGACTTCCGATCTTGCGCTAGCAATTGCTAGTGCTCAACGAGATGAGGTTACTTGTGACGCTTTGTATTACGCAAAGACTTCGAAGAAATCGTCGATCTGAAGAGATCCGGTCCCTTGTCGCCGAAACACACCTGAATCCTTCTGACCTGATCTTGCCTTTGTTCATTGAAGATGGAATCCAAGAGCCCCGCCCTCTCACCTCGATGCCAGGCGTCTTCAGCTACTCGATTGAGCAAGCTGTACAAGCAGCCTACGTTTGGCACAAAAAAGGGATTGAAGCCTTTCTTCTCTTTCCCAAGATCCCTACTTCCTTCAAAAGCGATATAGGAGAAGAAGCTTGGAATCCCGACGGGCTGATACCGAGGGCCATCAGAGCTATGAAAAAAGCGTTGCCAAAGAGTTGCCTATTTTCTGATATCGCCCTAGACCCCTATACTCGCCATGGTCACGATGGGATCATCGATCCCTCAACACAA
>JAGVDZ010000135.1 GCA_020058465.1 Parachlamydiales bacterium
GATCGTATCTCATAAACAGCAAGCCATACTGGCAACAGTGTGTCTAGTTACGGGGGTGGCGTTGGCTATTTTTTCTACAGCCGCCATTCCGGTGTTAGCTAGTTGTATTATGGCTGGAGTTGCAGTCGTGGCTTTTTCATTGGCTTCCACTTTATTTCTATCGATTTTTCTGTATGAGCAAAGTAGCGGAGTGTTTGAAATTGGAGAGCCGGATGAGGATTCAGAATTAGATATGGTGGAAGCAGAATACAAGCCAACTGATGATTTTTTAAATAATTTTTATAAGGAGATGGATGCCATAATTCTAGAATTGGAAAATCCTATTGACAAGGATCCCACGATATTAAAATTAGAGGTGACGAAAGCAGAAGACAAGCCAACTGAGAATTTGTCAAACAATTCTTGCAATGAGATGGATGTCAGGATTCTAGAATTGGGAAATTCTATTAAAGAATTAGATGAGATGGCGTCTCCAGAAGACATGGCGCCTTTCGGACCAAAATCACAAATAGACACTTTGTTAGATGATCTCTGCGCTGAAGAGGATCCCACGATATTAAAATTAAAAAAATCTATTAGATTAGAAAAAGTTGAACAACTTATTAAGTTGCCAATTGAATTACAATTAGAACTTTTGTCAAAAGAAATTGAAAAATCGTTACTAGAAACGGATAAACTCTTAGGACAAATAGAGCATAGCTTGGAGGGAATGAGTCGTTCTCAGTCTCACGAGTCACTTCAAATTAGGAAGAGAGATAATTCGTTAAATAAATTGCTAGATTAATTAAAATAAACATTGGTAATATAAATTATGCAAAACACAGGAACAGTCTATTCAAATGGATCGACAAACTTAGCTATGTCTCACATAGAGAGAAGCTTATTGGGGGCTATAGCTTGTTTGGTCACAGGGGTAGCTTTGCCGATCCTTGTCGCCTATTTGGCTCCAAGCTCGGTGCTTTGGCTAGCCCTTTCTTTTCAGTACTCGGGGGTCGCTTGTGTGGCATCTTGTATGCTGTTTAACTCAGTCTTCCAAAACCAACGCTTATCCTCTATTAGAATTGAAGCGCCTGACACTAATATTGAAATTGAAGCGCCTGACACTAAGAAATCTATAGAAGATTTTAAGTTGTCAGAGCTTGATCTAATGGGGCTTGGTCAGTTAGATGACATAGAGCTTACCGAGGAGGAAATGGATAATATCGATGAGGCATTGGATGCGATGGAAGACCCGTACTACAACCGGCCAACAATTTTGAATCCCAAAACGAGGGTCGTTTATGATCGATCAATTGTAGCGCTTTGACACGGCTCAAATGTGAATTTATTTCTTGCGATTGGTATAATAAAAATATCATAAATCATTGATTATAAATACATAAGTGAAGTTATTTCTAAATAATATCGGTCTGAAACTACTTTCTATATTCAAAAATTTTATTTGAATTTTAATTAATTATTTATTATAATATATGAAAATATTTAATAAATGGTTAGTTATGATGAATGTTAATTTACCTGCAAAGAGCGTATCGTCGGGTCTAGTTTCGACGGACAGGGCGAGTGGGGCTTGGAATCGCTCTGTGTTGGCTCAGGTGTCTCCGGCTTTGGTAGGTCTTGTGGCTTTGATTATAGCCATCGCCCTACCTATCCTTCTAGTTACGATGGCTCATGGGGCTGTAGCTTATGCGATTGGCAGTGTTATTTCAGTTCTGGCGGCGAGCGCCTCCTATGTCCTATTCCAAGCTGCCTTTCGTGGGAAGGAATTAAGTTGGGATGGGCTTCGCTATGAGCTCAAGATGAAGTATTCTCCATGGACATGTGATAAGATTCAATTGAGTTCGGAGGAAGCAGAAGACTACGGCAAACCACCTTCTTTGTATGTCAGTTCTCTCCCCTTTGTTAAAGTGGAAGATCCAGATAATGATGCAGAGCTACAAGGGTCTATCGACAAGCATATCGAAGAGAGTCTATTGATGGGGCAGATGGGGATCAAGAAAGAGCATATTCCCTTCATGAAGGGCTTAGGTGAACAAGGCCTCACTGTTGCGGATGTCCTTTCTGTCTGGGGTGAAGGAACATTACAAGATCTTAAAGATGGACTGGAAGAGAGTCTCTCGGCAGATACGAAAAAACTCGAGACAATAAAGACCCTCCTAGGGGGAGCAGAGATGAGGCCGTTTTTAACGTTAACTCGAGCTGATGTAGAAAAATTGCAAGTAGTCATTGTTTCAACTGTCGAAGAGTGGGAATTGAAGGATAGAGATCCATATTATGTATTGAAGACAAATGATTATCTAAGATTTGGCATCCAACATGAGATTGTTAAAATTAAGGATCATAAAATGCCTTCGTGGGATGATTTAGATAATCAACAAGGCTACAAAATATCGATTCAAAGATATCAAGACCTTTCCTCTTCTGCGCACATATTGGCGCACTGCAAGGGAGGTAAGGGGAGAAGTGGTGCCTGGGTGGGAGGCTATCTTCTATCTCGAAGGCTGAAACAGCCAGGGTTGCAAGTGACTGGGAGAACGACACAGATCGAGAGAGAGAGTGTGTCGGAGATCGTTTTGAAGAGTCGTAAAAAAGCCACGATCAAGAATAAACAGCCGTTTTTAAACTTGGTAGCAACTGAGACAATAATTGCAAAGGACGCTGCCGAAAAAAGATTCGTCGTTCCGGAGGACTTGGGAGTGTACACGATCGGCTCTGATGACGAAGAAGATGACGAGCTCTATGGTCTCGTTAAGGGGGATGGAAAATGATTGCCGCTGCATCCCTACAGTATACAGGGGGACCCACCCAGGCTCCCTCACACAACCGTCAACGTGTCGTCTCTTCGTTACATCGAGAAGAGTTCGTGCGGCAAGTTGGAGTGAAGGGCTTGTTTGCTGTCGCTTGTCTGATTGCGGCTATCTGTGGTCCTTTGCTGCTGCACCTGTCTTTGCCCCTTTCTTTGGGTGTTGCCGTTGGCTTTGGTCTTATTGCTGTCGGCACGCTCATGTCCATGTACCGCAATCGAGGGCTGTGGTATGAACTGAAGATGCGCCATGTGGGCTGGAGCGTGGATAAGATCGACCCCCGAGAGGACTTATTTTCTGATATGCCATCATTGTACGTCAGCTCACTACCTTGTGTGTGTGTGGAGGGTGTGGAGGAGGATCCATCCCGAGCGCAATTGACCATTGACAAGGCTATTGAAAGTTTGCTGGCAAAGGAGATGAACATTTCTCAAGAGGGTATTGCATTGATGCGTGCTCTCGGTCAATCCCAGTTGACAGTGACAGAGCTCTTGGCTGTTTGGCAAGACAGGCAAGGTGAGACTCTTCAAGATCTTCTAGCTATACTAGAAAAAGTGTTCTTGAGTGAGGAAGATGTTCTAGCGAAGAAGGTGTTGACATTTCTGCAAAAGGTGTCTTTACAACTCACAAGGGAGGATGTAGAGAGGCTGCAAGTTGTCGTGGTCTCGACTGTAGAACCGTGGGAGTTGGAAGATCGAGGCTCTTACTTTGTCTTAAAGGAAGAAGATTACCGCCGCTTTGGTATTGAACACAAGGTGATTGCTGTTCGAGATCATCAGCTCCCATCTTGGGTCTCTACAGGGCAACAAGAAGGTTATGGGGGCTTCATTGAACGGTATGCCAAGTTATCGTCTCGGGCCCATGTCCTCGTCCACTGTGAGGGGAGCTGGCGAAGAAGTGGGGCTTTAGCAGAGGGGTGCTTATTGTATCGTTCTGTCAACAATGAACAGAAGCTTTATCCTTTAAAGAGACATGAACCTACGCAGGTAGCTTGTGTGGATGATGCGTGTCGCTGTATCGTCCAAAGTCGAAAGGGAGCTACCACCAACGAGCGGATGTTTCTCGATCAAGTTCTCTCTGAAGCGATTTTCAGTAAGGGGCGACGAACGTTGTTGGAAGCACGAAAACCATCAGAGGCAGAGGTCTCTGAAACACTTCGATGTTCCCATCGGGA
>JAGVDZ010000152.1 GCA_020058465.1 Parachlamydiales bacterium
CAGTCAAAAACCCTCCTACGGTCATGGAATAAGCATTAAAAATATTTTATCGCATGCAAGTTTTACTGAACAAAGAGGAGGTTTTATTCAGACCATCCTTAGTAAGGATGAATTGGGTATCCCCAAATTATTTGGGCTTTCAAATTTGGCCGTTTTAGACGTTCTAGAGATAGGAGTGCGTATGCGTCCTCTAGAAATGATTGATCCTACTTCAGGGCGAAATTTCATTACCCACGCAGCTTATTGTGGGAATACCGATCTTCTAGACAAACTGGTAGAGTTATTTTCTCAAGAGTTTCTGTCTGTGGGGCAGAGTGTGATTACAGAACTTCTGACACGAGGCCATTTTCAATCTTTAGTTGAGAACATTGTTGCCAAATTTAAACAATTAGGTGGAGTACTTGATTTATATCATAATTTATTGATTCAAGTGGCTCTAAAAAAATGTTTTGATCAAGCAGAATTCGATTCGATGTCGAATGATCAAAAACGGGCATTATATGATGTAGCTTTCATGTATAACAACCCATCTATCCATGAACCTGCCGATCCCCCTATCACTCCCGACCAATATGCAATCAATTTAATGTGGATCAATAAAGACAGGGTACCTGCAAATCAATATTTTCTACTTGGTGATGGAGAAACATTGGAACAACAAGGGGTTGATTTTCATCAAAAATTTGTCGAACCAGTGTCTCGATGGGCGACAGCCAATCCTGGAAGTCGCATCAATATTTGGATAGATAGTGCCATGGCACCTTCGACAGTCGTTGGACGGTCTAAAGGGGCTATTGAAACTGCCTTACAAGGGACGTCTCATGGCCACATCCAATTTAGAGATGTACGTTCTATCGATGTTGTTGAATCAAATCCAGAAGCTTTCGACACAACAACGCCCATCTATCTTCGAGTTGATCTATTGAGAGCAATCGCTGCTGATTTTACGTTGAGGCATAGAGAAACTCAATTCTTTGTCTATGGGGATATTGATATGCAACCCTTATCTGCAAATGAGATCTTTGATAAAAGAACGATGAGCTTCTTAGATGACCTTGGATTTGTCGTAGCCAAGGGTGGGCATCTTGGGTTTGAAAATGGATTTCAAATCCTCAATGGGAATCATCCTAAGTTGATGGATTCACATCGAAAAGTGGTGATAGATCTCAGCATCGAGATGATACTTGAAAATCCAATGGCAGTTAAAGAACAACAAATCTATGACACCTATCCTGCCATGCTGACCCATCTTTTAGATGCCGATGGGCGTTATGGTAGATTCAATCCAAGCACGTCCACCAGTTTTAGATATGATAGACTTTTTAGATATGATAGATTTGGATCTTCTGCCCATTATTACCTTCCCTTAGGAGACGGAACTACTCGATTGGCAGAGACTATGCCTAGAAAGCCTGTACGTCTTCCTCCATCTCATTTTTAGGCGGTTAACGGAGAGCCTTGAGTCTTTGAATTCTCTCTTCGATAGGAGGGTGCGTGGAGAACCAAGAGCGGAGAGAGGAGCGCCCCTCTTGAGAATGGATTTTAAAGGCAGCCAGTGCGTCTTCCTTTTGTTGCAGAGAAAGCCTTTTTCCCTGGTGGAGGTTTTGTAGAGCTGCCAGAGCTTGGATCATCGCAGACTTACCACCGAGCCTAGCCCCTCCTCTATCGGCTCTAAATTCCCGAAATCTGGAGAAGGCAGCTACAACTAAGGAACCCAAAATCATGAAGCCAAACTGGAAGAGATAGACCCAAAGAATGTAGCTCGTTGTGGAGCTGCCCCCCTCCTGACTCCGCCCCCTGGACGCCCCAGAAAAGAAATAGGCAAGAGCTCTTGCTAAGAACATGACAAAGGCGTTGACAATCCCCTGAAGCAGAGCCATTGTCACCATGTCCCCATTTTCAATATGGGATAATTCATGTGCCAAAACGCCTCGCAGTTCTTCTTCGTTCATCCTCTGTAAGAGAGCGGAAGAGACAGCCACGAGAGATCTCGACCGGGTAGGGCCAGTGGCGAAGGCGTTGGCATCTTGGGAAGAAAATATGCCGACTTGGGGCATAGGTAAGCCTGCCTTGCTCGCCAGTTCTTTCACCAAGGCGATCAATCGTCTTTCTTGGGGATCTTGAGAAACTGAAGTGATGAGACGAAGACCTGTGATCCACTTGGCAATTGGACGGGACAGAGCTAGTGAAGTCATCGCACCCACCATGCCCCACACTAGGCAAAATACCAAAAGAGCCCCCAAATCGATGCCATGAGCATGTAAAAATGGACGGACATGCAAGAGCTCCAAAATGAGTGTAACCATAGTCACAACTAACAGGTTCACAAGGAGAAAAAGAACGATCCGACCAACCCACTTCATCATAACTCACCTGGTAGAGCCCTCATTAGAGGGCAAGGGACTCGAGACCGAGCATACCTGGACCAGGTCGTAATAGGCAATCACTTAATCATCTTTGGTATGAGACAATTTCATAGTATTGCGCAAAAAGGGCGCTTCTGTCATCTAGTACGCCCGAATCTTTTGGAGGAAGGTAGTCATTGTGGGAAAAACGTGCGAGGCTAAGCTAGGTCTAGCTGATGTAGGTGACAGTATTGAAAAACAGCTTATTTGTTCTATCTTAATCACTTGTATAGATAGTCTAAACAATGGCAGCATGGAGGTTGATATGCAGGTCGAAGGGGACGAAGAGCTTGCTTTGTTTCTTTTGGAAAGTGCCCGCCAAGTGTTGGATCAGCAGGTGGACGGCAGGGGTATCAGTTGACGTAAGTCTTAACGGCACCTGTCTCTTTAGGCCAAGACGGTGGGAAAAGTTGTGGGCGTGGTTATGGATAAGGCTTATGCCAGCTGGTTTGATCGAAATCGGAGTCAAATTCGGCAAGATTTCGAGACCTTTTTAAGGTTTCCTTCTATCAGCACCAATTCATTATATCGGACTTCTGTCTTGGAGTGTTCTTTGTGGTTAGTGAGGTGGCTTAAGGGACATGGGATACGGGCCGAACTTGTGGACACAACATCGTATCCAATTGTCTGGGTCCATGAATTAGGGGAGGCGAGCCAAGAGGCTGAGACGCTTTTGGTGTATGGGCATTATGATGTTCAGCCTGTGGATCCTCTGGAAGCTTGGCAATCTCCACCGTTTGAGCCGAGTGAGCGTGAGGGGGAGATTTATGCCAGAGGTGCTTCTGATAACAAAGGGCAGATTTTCTATGCTCTACTGGCCCTCATCGCTAAGAAGGAGTTGGGTTGTATTGGGCCTATGAACATCAAGTTCTGTATCGAGGGAGAGGAAGAGTCGGGTAGTGTAGGCCTTTTGCACTCGCTGAGCGCATTACAGCCAAAGTTGGCAGCAGATTACCTGTTGGTCGTCGATATGAGTCAGGTGGAGCCAGATAGGCCTGCTGTAACGCTGGGGGCACGTGGCATGCTCCCTTTTGAAGTTGAGATTGAAGGTTCCGTCCAAGATCTTCATTCAGGCCTCTTGGGAGGTGTAGCCTATAATCCCCACCGTGCTCTAGTGCAGCTCTTAGCCGCTTGTTGGGATGCAAGAGGCCGGATTCAAATTCCCCACTTCTATGATGGAGTTGGTACTCATGGACTAGAAGGTGTGACCTACCCTTATTCAGAAAAAACCTTCACAACGCTGTTTGGGATCGATGCCTTTTTTCGAGAAGCAGACTATGGGCTTGGAGAAGCTAACTGGTGTAGGCCTACTGTAGAGATTCATGGGATTGCAGGGGGATATGTAGGCGAAGGGGTGAAAACAGTGATCGCATCTCGTGCTCAAGCCAAGCTTTCTTGTCGTCTCGTGTTGGGACAAAACCCAGCTCAGATAGCTCGGAATCTAGAGC
>JAGVDZ010000092.1 GCA_020058465.1 Parachlamydiales bacterium
AACAAGGGAGGGGTGCCAAAACCTAGGTAGAAGAAAAGGTCCGTTTCTGGGTAGAGAAAAAGGAGTTGTAAGTAGACCCCTTTGGCAGGAGCTTGGACGGGATGTTGAGAGAGTTTTGTATGCCAAGTTTCAATGGTCAATTTCATCTGCTTCGGATCTTGGGATAGATGGGGGATGTTAGCTTCAAAAAAACCTTGTAGGAAGAAGAGAAGACACAAATTTTTTGAGGAGGCAGCTTCAGCAAGGACGGTGAGAGTGGCTTCTTTGGGCAGGGGGTAGGTGTTGGCAAAGAGATCAGGGAAAAGGAGGGTTCCTGTGAGATGGTGGGCAGCGATTTCAAGACGGGGTAGATGAGGCCAGCGGTGCGGCCAGAGCTTGGTTCTTTCTTTGTCGATCCGCTCTTGCCAAAGGTCAAGCGTGGTGTCTTGGTCAGTGGATGGAGTGTGTTGTGTCGTCTTGAGAAGTTGCCCTAGATCGGCGATGAAGTCGACGATGTCTTGGTAGCGGAGTTCAGGGTCGGGCTCGAGCGCCTTTTGAAGCCAAGGCTGGAACGGGGGGGGGAGTTTGAATAGGTGAGGAGTCCCGTGGCAGATCTTGCCTAGAAGAAGCTCGTAGGTAATGATGCCAAGCGAGTAGATATCCGATGTAAATGAAACGGTGTGGGGATTTTCTCTTTGCTCTGGACTCATGTAGGCGGGTGTGCCGATGATTTGTTGGGGAGGTCGGAGGGCCCCTTGAGGCGCCTCTTCGAGGAGTTGGGCAATGCCAAAGTCGATCACTTTGACCTCTGAGGTGTCGGTGATGAGGATGTTTTCTGGTTTGAGGTCGCGGTGGATTACACCATGACCATGTAGATGGCAAAGGGCGTAGGCAACTTGTAAGATGATTTCAAGCCCCTTTTTGTGGGTGAGTGCTTGTTCTTGAATAAATTGTCTTAAGGAGATGCCCTGGACCCATTCCATGGCAATATAAAGCCCCTCCTCCCATGTCCCCTGATCGAACAGTTCGACGATGTTGGGGTGGCGCGTCATACGGATGACGTTGGCCTCTTGTAAGAAACGGCGGACCACTTCTTGGTTCTTGGCAAGCTTGGGGGAAAGGACTTTGATGGCGACGGGGCGGTGGTAGGTGGGTTCAATCCCTAGGTAGAGAAGACTCATCCCTCCACGGTTTAAGAGACTTTCGATTTTGTAGGGACCAATTGTGGGAGGAAGACTAGGAAGGGGGGAAGGGTCTTCGGGGAGGGTTGGCGATATATTCATGATCGCTTTATGAACCAAGTTCTAAAATCCGAATGCCAAGTGTGTCTCCGAGTTGGACGAGTTCACCACGGCCGACTCTCTTGCCCTGAACAGCTAGGTAGACACCGGCATCGAGTGTTTGGGGTAGACTGAGGATCTGCCCAGGGTGGAGCTTGAGGAGATCATCAAGGGGCATCTGAATCTTCGAGATTTCAATGTCAATCTGTAGAGGCGCTTTTTGGATTGGTGTCAGCGTTTCAGAATTGGTATTTCGCATAAAAATAGTCTCGTCTTGGTAGCGTGCATAATTGGTGACTTGAGCTCCCTTGTCCCCAAGGTTGATGAGAAAAAGGGGGGCAGCAAGGAGACTTAATGTGGCAACACCTGTTTGGGAAAAAGGGTTGTACTCAAGAGTATCTGGATAGATAAAATCCCCTTCCAGGAGGGTGTCCCATTGGTTGACTTCTAGGGTGACTTGACCCACCTTGAGGCCAAGATCGAGGGGGAGCAAAGAGGTCAGTGGTGTTGGGAAATAGCGATGCTTGAGGGAAGCGAAGTGCTGGATCCAGTGTGTATGGAGAGATGGGGTGGCCAGGATGTGGCCCCATACAAGTTTGCCGGGCACAGCAATCGATACTTGGGTGATAAACAGGGGCTCTAAGGGCAGTTCTGCTTCATCGCCGAGGGTCAAGGTAAGACTGTCAAAGGGGGGTAGATTGGAAAGGGCTTGGAGTGTTTGAAGTGTCAAATAACGGTAAAACCCTTCCCGGAGCCCATTCGAGAGGAGATAGAGGTGTTCTTCAGTTTGGAAGAATAAAGAAGAGGTGAGACTGTCGACATCACTTTGGTCCATCATCCAGTAGATTTTGTCTTTCAAAGGAGTGAGATAAATCGCAACGATCAGAGGACAGATAGCCAGTTTGGGGATCTCTTCAGATTGGATCCATTCGTGTCTGTGGATGCTGAGCGTAAGCTCGGGGGCCTGGAGCTTGTCTTGTAGACGTTGACTGAGCTTTTGTAGGTCCAATATGGGTGCTTGGCCTGCCTGTGGCGCCATGCCCAAAGTTTGCAGCTGTTCTTCAATCTTGGGCAAAAAGGTCAAGGGGCGTTCGGTCATCATCGTCTCGATTGGTTCCCATCTTGAGAGTCGCGCTCTTCACCCCGCTCTTTTCTTCGAAAGAGGGGTTTTTCAGTTGTGTATACAGCCTCCAACCTCCCAATACGGAATGAAAATCTTCCATTCGCAAAGGCTTGAGTAAGGTTGGGCAAATGCTTTTGGAAGGCTGCAACAGCCTGACTGGAGCCAGAGAGGCGGATATTGAAAGAATCGGGGGCAGTGTCATATTTTTCAATTGAAATCGTGGCTCCGAAGAATTTAGAACTTTGCATGGAGGGGGCGTTGATTTGGAATTCCGTGGTAGTGACGCCGGGTGTTTTTTGTACGATCAAAATATGGCCGACCATGCTGTAAAAAAGGGGCATCATCTCGGAGGGGAGGTGGGGAGCTGCCCTTTGAGCACTCGCTTCGGCTATGGGGACAATTTCGGCAGGGAGGGGGGGGTAGGTGGGGGAGGCAATTGTTTCAATACGGTGGGCCCGGTCGCGATCACTTTGACGTCTTGTCCGTTCTTGGGCTTTGTCTTGTTGGATATTATCTCGCTCCTTCCCTCTTTGAGCTTTATGATAAGTCTCTTCCACGAGGGGATGTGGAGGTGTCGCTCCATCGACGGCGGCAGTCTCTTTTGTAGGAGGGGCGAAGGGAGTTGGATTCGGCAAGGTGGGCGGTGCAGGGAGAGAAGAGGAGGGCTCTTTTTTTGCAGGGCTCCTGGGTGTCGAAAGGGACTTTTGTGAGCGAGGGATGTCTTTGGTTTCTTGAGAGTGGGGTGGACTGGGGAGAGCTTTTTGTTCTGACTTGAGGGTGAGATCAGCGGGTGTTTTGGTCGGTGGCGTGGGGGTAGGTCCCCCTTTTTTCAACTTTGGCTCAGCAGGCTTGGTTTCTTGTTTGAGTGGTTGGGGCTGGATGTTAGGTTTTGGGAGAGGCTCATTGTCTCCGATGCCAATGTCGTGCCAAAAGGTGGGGGATTCAGGAAGGTCATCGTCTTCTTCAATGGGCGCTTCTTCCTCGGGCTGTGGAGGGGCGGGTGGAGGTGCGAAACTCGGGGCGCTCGAGGTGGAAGAAGGGGGTGGAGCGTGGAAGTTAGACTCAAAAGGGGTCGGTGCTTTTGGCAAGGGGGCCTCCTGCATCATCAGCTTGGCCTCTTGGAATTTTTGTTCGGCAGATTCCAGCTCGCTTTTGAACTTCTTCCTCTGTTCGTCGGGGTCAGTTTCACGGATATTGTGAACGGTCCCTTCTTCTTGACCATCATTTAAAGCCTTCGACGGCGATTGGCTCGATTTACTCTCTTCAGGTCCCATCGATCCTACACGTTGACTCATGGCTCTCAGTGCTCATCTTTTGGAGGTTGACGCTTTTTCATCTCTTTTTGCCGTCTTGTAAACGAGATCGAACCCTGCTCGTCTTGTTCATGGCCAGCGTCTCTTTCTTCCTCTTTTTTCTGGGCTTTCGTCCACTCCTGACGATGGAGACCTAGTTTTTCTAGATCTTTTTTCTTCTGCATCATCTCGTCAGTCGCCTTTCGAACGGCCCTGGCTGCATCATCTACTTCTTTTTGTCTTGTGTCAACTATAGCTTGTTTAGCTTGGAGCTTTTCTTGTACGACGATCTTGAGAAAATCTTTCATTTCTCTGATTTTGGGAGCGGTGGTTCCAGCATCGATGGTTTCTCGAAGTTGTTCGAGCTTGGCTTCTTTGAGTTGGACGACCTCATCTCGCTCAGAAATGGCTTTTTGTAGGGCTTCTTCAGCTTTGTGAAGGCGCTCTTTGGCTTCTTCAAGTCTTTTTACGGCTTGATCAAATTGATTTTGTTTGATCTGTTGGAGCTGTTCGAGAGGATATTCAACCATGACTCAGTACGTGTTATGTCAAAGCTCATGTCGATAGAGCTTGTGAGCATGAGGGGCTCTGGAGGGCTATACACAAATCGCACCTGATTTGGTATAAACTGCTAGAAGCCAACCGAATGTCAATATATAAGACTCTTCTTATTTTCACAATCAAGGTCTGATCTCAAGAAGTTAAGCAGCAGCCCTTCTCATTTTGTTTAAGAGAACGCATTTCAATCGATTTTCTAAGATCAGACGTTCCTGAGTTCTCGAAAATGCGCGCTCTCCAAACATCTTTTTGTATCGAGAAAATGTCGTCTCTACGAGAGCTCTTCTGCTATAGCCGGACAACTTATACCATTCCAAAAAAATAAATTCATAAACTTAATTGGTAGAGTCTGCTAGACTATCCGCCACTTGAAAAATGGTGTTTATGCGTGGAAGAAAAGCTGGGGCTATCAAAGACCTCGAAGAATACGATTTCGATAAACTGTCCAAAACACAGGGCAATTCCAGAGAGAGAAAAAGATACCTCGCGTTTGCTCATATCCGCGATGGGAAAACTTTTACGGAAGCTGCGGCTGCAATCAGAATTAAGCTGAGGACCTTGATGAATTGGGTTAAACGATTTAAGAAACAGGGAATTGATGGGTTAACGGATCGGGCCGGGAGAGGCGCAAAACCTTGCCTATCTCCGAAAGATAGGGCTGCGTTTAAACAGTCAGTCTTGGAATTGCAACAGAAAAGGGCTGGGGGACGAATCAGGGGATCTGATGTGTTGGCATTAATGAAGGAAAAATACAACGTGGAGCCCACTTTGAGCACCGTATACAACACATTGAAAAGGGCAGATCTCGTATGGATTACAGGCCGCTCCATTCATCCAAAAGCAGATATCGAAGCCCAAGAGAACTTTAAAAAAAATTCCGAGAAAAAGTAGTAGAGGCATTGCCATCAGGAACTTTGATCGATGCCGTGGATATTTGGTTTCAAGACGAGGCGAGGGTTGGACAAAGAGGCACGGTAACGCGGACATGGGTGGCGAAGGGCTCTCGACCGAGATTAGTGCCATTTGCGAGAAATAAATTCTATCAACAAACAGCCAAAATGCTTTTTTATGAGCTGCTCTGGTCAGTGCTCAAGTGAAGTAGGAGCTGGTTGTAGAGTCTATAGACCATGAAGGTGAAGAAAAGAGCTAGGAAGACTCCCCCTTGTGTTGATCGACGTCTTGGATTTATCGGTGTTGGTTTTCCTACAGGGCTGGGGAGGGAGGTCAGATTGTAAAGGGATCGTTTGGGTGGTCGAGGTAAGAGGGTTGGATTGTTTTGCACGTCAACTATGAAGGTATGTAGGTGGCCTTTGATAGCAGTTGCCCAGTTGTCAGCGAGATCAAAGCCGTAGCGATCTTTGATTTGATCCGCTACAAGGTTAGTCACTTCAGCAATCGTAGATGCATTCGTTCTTTGAGCTATAAGTGGGTGGGTTTCATGGAGTTTTCGTGCTACTTGAACGAGGGTGTGAATGATATCTTGCTGGACGATCTGTTCTAACTCTTTTTCCATGGAGTCTACGATCTCTAGAGATCCGGTTGGGACGGTAGTGCTATCATCCGGAGGAAGACTCCTTGCTGCTTCCTCGATGTATTGGACAATTGTCTGTTTGGAGTTTTGGATCTGTAGATCGACAATGGGCTTGAAGAGTGTTGTAATGACTGCGGCGTCCGGTTCGGGTAACACCTCAGGAAGAGGGGGGGCGATAGAGGCGTTGGAAGCCAGCTCAATGGGGACCTTCGGCGATAG
>JAGVDZ010000149.1 GCA_020058465.1 Parachlamydiales bacterium
CCATTGAAGAGACTCCACATTCGATTACGATCGTCACGACTCGACCTGAAACGATCTTCGCTGACGTGGCCATCGCAGTGCATCCGGACGATCCCCGCTATCGACATTTCATAGGTAAAAAAGCTCAAATTCCTCTGACAGATCGGTGGATCCCCATCATCCAAGACCCCTTTGTTCAAATGAATTTTGGCTCTGGGGCTGTCAAGATCACCCCAGCTCACGATTTCACCGATGCTGAAGTGGGAGCAAGACATAAGCTTGCTGTCATTAACCTACTCAATCCAGATGGAACGCTGAATGAAAATGGGGGCCCTTACGCAACTTTCAGTGTTGAAAAGGCCCGAGATCAGATCTCCAAAGATCTGGCATCCAGAGGATTTTTAATCAAAAAAGAGCCTCATACCCAGAAGGTGGGTCTCTCGTATCGATCCAAAGCCGTCTTGGAACCCTACTTATCCGAGCAATGGTTTATCCAAATGGAGCCTTTTAAACAAAAGCTCCTTCAAGCAGTACGAACGGGACGGGTGAAGCTGATCCCTCCTCACTGGGAGGCGACCTACAATCACTGGATTGAAGGCCTCAAAGACTGGTGTATCTCGAGACAGATTTGGTGGGGACATCCAATTCCTGTTTGGTATTCAAATGTGGATGGCTCCATCCTCTGTTATGAAAAAGAAGGGGTGCCTCCCGAGGTGGAAGCGGCCCCAGACAAGTGGCGTCAGGATCCTGATGTTCTCGACACCTGGTTTTCCTCAGCCCTCTGGCCTTTGAGCGTTTTTGGTTGGCCAAGCGACACAAAGGATCTTCAAAAGTTTTATCCGACATCGATCTTGGTGACAGGCCACGACATCCTCTTTTTTTGGGTTGCCAGAATGATCATGATGGGAGAGTATCTTCATGGACAAGTTCCCTTTCATACGACGTTCCTCCACGGCCTCATTTACGGAAAGTCTTATTGGACCGTTGCAGAAGACGGAAGTACCAGTTACATCATCGGGGATGAACGAAAGAGCCTTGATCTTGTCGACACATTGCCAAATGGGATCTATTCTAAGTGGGAGAAGATGTCTAAATCGAAGGGAAATATCCTCGACCCTCTCGAGATCATCGACGAATATGGAGCCGATGCACTTCGTTTTACTCTCTGCGACATGACAACGCAAGCAAGACAAATCGATCTCGACTTAAGACGTTTTGCAGAGTCCAAGCACTTCATCAATAAGATATGGAATGCGGCTCGCTTCTTATTGCCTCATCTAGAACATCTGACCTCACCCTCGTCGATAACAAGACCCCTTTGTCTCGAGGATCGCTGGATTCTGTCTCGACTTCAAACGACCATCCTTGATTTTCGAAAAGCTCTTGATCTTTGCAGCTTTCATGAAATGACCTCTCTTTTCTACCACTTTTTTTGGGACGAATTCTGCGCCATTTACATCGAGGTATCAAAACCCATTCTCTATGGGAGGCGCGGCGATCTAGAACATCGAAACCAACGTCAAATTGTCCTTCTATCCACATTTCTCCAATCGATCGCTCTTGCCCATCCGATCATTCCATTTGTGACAGAAGAGCTATTTCAAAAGATCAAAGAACTTGTTTCAAACCATCCTTTTCAAAGCTCATGTCCTTGGATCAGGCCCCTTGAGTCGATCCTCCAAGCCGAAGCTTTGGCTGTCGCTCCTTTACCTCAGTTTTTTGAAGCTTCCGATAGTGAAGCTGTGGCGAACATGGAACTCCTTCTTCAAATGGTCCGTTCCATTCGCAACATCCGATCTGAAATGAAAATACCTCCGTCTCAAAAAACAGATCTCCATCTTGTTTTGGCATCTTCCCATCTTTGGATCCAAGAGGAACTATCGATTCTCCTGGCTCTCACAGCTACCGATAAGATCTTTTTCAAAAAACCTCTTGAAATAACCTCCTCTCAGGAAATCGAGGGAACCTGGCTTTATATCCCCCTCCCTCCTGAGATGCTCCATCGAGAAAAGGGCCGTCTGAAAAAAGAAGAGGCCAAGCTCCAAACTACGGTGCAAGCTATGCAAGACAAGCTCAAAGAAGAGGACTTCGTCTCCCAAGCACCCCCACATATCGTGGCGACGCTCCAACACAAGCTTCAAAACGCACAGTCACATCTCGAAGAAATCCAAGGAAAACTACGTCGACTCTAGTGCTGCCTTCTTGTTAAATTTATGAATTTATTTCTAGCGAATTGCATAATTTGGATCTCTGGTTTGTGTCTTTGCCCTGTTCTAGCTGTCGACTGCCGAAGATCTTGGCATAAACAAAACACAGGATTTTTTCGACCAAGATATACAGCCACACACAAAGAGCCGCACCTACAAAACGGACTCCCCATGCTGCGTAAGACTGCACAATAGGCATGCCCGCACCAACGCCCGCGTACCCACTAAAATGTTTCAAAATTTTAATAGCTAAAACATCGATCCTAGCCATGACTCCCGTTCCATACGCAACACCTAGGCTATAATAACCACCTAGCGCCGCAAAAAAAGCCCTCGGCGTCCACTTCAACAACCAAGGCAAAATATCACTCCCTGCCCAAGAATTTGTCCCAATCATAGGAAACCAGCCTCACCTTTGGTATCAAGGACTACGATTGAATCATATTTTTTAATAAACAAGCCAGTAAAAACTATTGGCTAGACAGCCTAGCTCTCATGGATAGCCGCTGGAAAAAGGGTCTACTTTCTTGCACAACGATAGGGCTTAGCTTCCAAAGAGCCAGAAGATTAGGTAGTGCCATGAACCCATTCATGAGATCGACAATGGGCCATACGATGCCGAGGTGAGCCACAGCCCCAGCCATGGAAACTGCCATAAAAAGCACTCTTAAGATCCAGAGACTGGCCTTAGGGAAAAGATACCGATAACACTTTTCGGCATAGTAAAACCAACCTATGATTGTCGAAAGACCAAACAAGACCAC
>JAGVDZ010000112.1 GCA_020058465.1 Parachlamydiales bacterium
ACCCAGCGTCGACAAGCTGAGGATGCTCCTTGGCAAGGGTAGAAAGGATATAGCGCGGCTTATGTTGATAGTTGGATACAGTGTACTCTCCATCACTGGCAGTTCCCCTCCAAAAAGCCACCGCCTGTTTTTTCTCCCATGGAGTAGCTCGAGCCGCCTCTTGAATCCGCCGAAGATCGAGATGCCAAGACATCTCCTTCGTGGCAAGCACATCAGGGACTAGAAGAACATAAGGGGCCCCCTTTTTTTTAGCCCATGCCAAAAGGGGCGCTTGTAACCTAAAATCGGCCATCACCCAAAAACGATCGGGGACATAGCTTTCGGGGACTCCATCCATCATGCAGATCACAAAGTCTAAATGGGGAAGCTCTCTTGCTTTAGCCACCCGTTTCACCATTTTTTCAAACAAGCAAGATCGCCCCGATGGGTGGGGCTCTCCTTGACGATATAAAGATCCTGCTACATACCTGTATCGATACGTCAGTCCTAGTGGAGAGGACGCCTGCATCGTCGATCTAAGAGCTTCTTGAGTAATCCCTTGAAGCTCAAAAGGGGCCAGATCTTCCTTGATCTGATCTACGACCCAAGAAGAGGGGGTTCGGTACATATGATATAAGAGAAAGAGGGCTTCTTTTTTCTTCCACCCCCATCCCCCCACACACAGAATCAGAAGAAGACCGATCGTAATACCAAAAATCAACGCTTTGGCTCTGCCAAACTGCAAGTTATTTTTGATATCTAGTATAAGATGCCGCAAAGAAAAAAATCGATACATACCACGGCATAGCATAGAGATTTGTTTCAATAGAAGCCAAGCGCTATGTCGGTTTTATTTGACGGACGGGGGATGAAATCCAAGCTCTTGAATCAAAAGATCTGCTGCTTTAAGAACTTCAGAACAGGCCAGATGGTTCGGGGCCACTTCAGCTTGAAATAAGACAATGGAAATAAACACAATCAGACAGTGTTGGATTTCAGAAGAAAGCCAAAGAGCCGATAGTTTCATTCTCTGGATCTCTTGCAGAGCCTCCCGGCGTCGACGTTGTGATAAAAGGACCATCACTCTAAAAATAGAATCTCCCACCTCTTTTTTGAGCCGGATCGGCAGCTTCAATTCGACGCTTCTCCCCATACGATCCACCCTCATATACACAAATGAACTCAAAAGTTGGTTTTTGACACTGTCGGCGACGTTGGTTCACCTTTCTTGGTATCGCTAAACTTTTTAAGTTTAGCGATACCAAGAAAGGTGAATTCCAAGCTACCTCCTTGTCAAATTCCCAATTTTTGAATTCATTTGTGTATAAAAAAAACAGTTTCCGTAGTTTGACATAGAAAAGGGACGAAAGCTACAATGAGTCCCTTTTTATGACCCAAGATCAAGCAACCAAAGCCCGAGATTTCTCGGCTAAGACCTACCCTTACGGATTTACGACCCCCATCGATGCGGAGGTATTCCCAAAAGGGCTGGATGAGGGGGTGGTGAGGGCTATTTCAGCTAAGAAAAATGAGCCCCCGTTTCTTTTGGATTTTCGTCTCAAATCCTTTCGGGTATGGAAAACCATGGAAGAACCGAGCTGGGCGCAGCTCCGCTACCCCCCTATCAATTTTCAAGACATTTCTTATTACGCAGCCCCCAAACATAAGCCTCAACTCGATAGCCTCGATCAAGTTGACCCAGAGCTTTTAAAAACATTCCAAAAACTCGGCATCCCTCTAGAGGAACAAAAACGGCTGACGAATGTGGCTGTCGATGTCGTCTTCGACTCTGTCTCCCTCGGCACCACATTCCAACATAAACTCAAAGAAGCAGGGGTCATCCTCTCTTCTTTTTCTGAAGCAGTTGCCCTCTATCCTGAGCACATCGAAGAGTATCTCGGTACAGTCGTCCCGATCGGAGATAATTTTTTTGCCGCTTTGAATTCAGCTGTCTTTTCCGACGGCTCTTTTGTCTTGGTCCCAAAGGGGGTCACCTGCCCGATGGAGCTTTCGACCTACTTTCGAATCAACGAGAAGGACACTGGACAATTTGAACGGACCTTGATCATTGCCGAAGAAGGGGCCTCGGTCAGCTACCTAGAAGGATGTACCGCCCCTGCTTTCGACACAAACCAGCTCCACGCAGCCGTCGTCGAGTTGATTGCCATGAAGAAAGCTTCGATCAAATATGCGACGGTGCAAAACTGGTACGCGGGCGATCCCACCACGGGCAAGGGGGGGATCTACAATTTTGTGACGAAGCGAGGCCTTTGCCACGAAGAGGCCAAAATCTCGTGGACCCAAGTCGAGGTTGGGGCTGCGATCACCTGGAAGTATCCAAGCTGCATCTTGAAAGGGGATCGCTCTATTGGAGAATTTTATTCTGTGGCACTGACCAACGGGCACATGCAAGCTGATACTGGGACCAAGATGATCCATATCGGCAAAGAAACTACATCGACCATCATCGCCAAAGGGATTTCAGCTGACGCCTCTTCAAATACCTATCGAGGCCTTGTCTCAATGCGCTCGAAGGCAGAAAGGGCCCGCAACTACACACAGTGTGACTCCATGTTGGTCGGCGACAAGTGTTCGGCCCACACCTTCCCCTACATCGATGTGCACAACGCCACTTCATCTATCGAACATGAAGCGTCAACATCGAGGATGAATGAAGAGCAGATCTTCTATCTCCAATCCAGAGGCCTTTCGAAAGAAGAGGCCATTCAGCTCATTGTGAATGGCTTTTGTAAAGAGGTCATCCAAGAACTGCCCCTTGAGTTTGCAGCTGAAGCCAAGCAACTATTAACCTTGAAATTGGAGAACTCCGTTGGATAACTTACTCACCATCGAAGATCTAAGTGTCGAAACAGACGGGCAAGAGATCCTCCAAGGCCTTTGTCTTACCGTCAAGAAAGGGGAAATTCATGCGATCATGGGACCCAACGGTTCTGGCAAATCAACCCTCGCCAAAGTCTTAGCAGGACACCCGTCTTACCAGGTTACGAAGGGAGCGATCTTCTTTAGAGGAGAGTCCCTCTTAAATCTCACACCAGAGGAGCGCTTTTTAAAAGGGCTCTTTATGAGCTTTCAATACCCTGTCGAAGTCTCTGGTGTCGCCAACTCACTATTTCTCAAAATAAGTTTAAACACCCAAAGAACCCACCAAGGGCTCGAGCCTCTGGACGAACCAAGCTTCCTTGCCCACCTTGACCAAGCCATGACTTTGAGCGCTGCCCCCCCCTCCTTCAAGGAAAGGCATTTAAACCAAGGTTTCTCAGGGGGCGAAAAGAAAAAAAATGAAATTCTCCAAATGGCTCTATTTCAGCCCATCCTCTCGGTGCTCGATGAAACTGATTCGGGGCTCGATATCGACGCCATCAGATCGGTCGGACAAGCGGTCAGGCAGATGAGGAAAGAGACGAATGCATTCATATTAATCACCCACTATCAGCGACTTTTAAACGAGATTCAGCCCCATTTTGTCCACGTCTTGGATCGGGGTAAGATTGTCCAAACGGGGGGTCCAGAATTGGCCCTTGCCCTCGAGCAGACAGGATATCGATGAGCTTATTTGACTCAGCGTCGTCCCGGTTCCAAGCGTGGGCCAATCCCCAAAGTCCCCTTTTTTCTCTTCAGCAAAAGAGCCTGGCTCGGTGCCACGAACTTGGCCCCTTCGATAAGAGACAAGAAGCCTTCCGATTCGTCTCTTTAGAAGCTCTTCCTTCAAAACTCCCAGATCAGGTGATCGCCTCTCCAACGGTCTTGTCCGACCTTTCTTTTTTGAATCTTGAACAAGCTTGGTCTATGTATGC
>JAGVDZ010000023.1 GCA_020058465.1 Parachlamydiales bacterium
ACACTTCGTAGAGAATAAAGTTCAAAAAGATTTTTGGTTCGAGAGGGTGTGTTTTTCAAGTTTCTGCAGTCGGGACGGTGGTCTGTCGTGGAGCGATGTCCAAAAATTTTTGGGATTTAAAAAGTCTCTACAGTTTCAGCAATCCCCCTTTTCACGGGAGCTGCTGACCTCCTTGTCAAATTCCCAACTTTTGAATTCATTTGTGTATACTCCTGCTTTTGCAGGCGAGGGACTTCTTTTACTTTTTTAGGCTCTCCTTTACGCGGTCTTCCTTTTCGTTTGATAGAGGATGTTGCCAGTTCAGTCTGCGTTTCTTTCTTCTTGGCTTTTTCCCGAGCCTCGATCGCTGTCGAGTCTCGGGAAATATGCCCGGCGATTTCATCGCCAAGGTAAGTTTTTACCAGGGCTTCATGCACACAATACGGTAACTGTGTTTCAGCAAACATAGTGAATGTGCGCGAAAATACCGATTCGCTAGGAACCTCGCGATAGGTTTCAAATTCACAGATCAGTCGTAAATGGCGATCCGACTGCAGGCGTTCAACCAAGTGTACCGTTGTTGAGATCTTCAGAAACGCTTTTGCCACGAAAGCATGACGAGATTTTGGAGGTCTACCTGTCCAACATTGCTCTGGCAAAGGAATTTTATGAGAATGCACTGTTTCAAGGACATAGGTCAGTTTGATCAGAGTTTCTGGAATAGGCCCCGCTTCGTGTTCGAGATCTGGAAAAAAAGTTCGTTGAATTTGGTGTAAACCGCGTGATATAAAACCTAGGAAGTTAGTCATTGCCTTGCTTTCTTGTGCTGTTCGAAGATAACATTTTAAAGCAAGGCGAGACTTTTTCAAAATTTCAAATTCTTGCAAAAGTCCGATGAAGTCGGAGTTTTGCAACTACCTCAAGGTGGCACAAATTTTTGTGTCTGGAACGCCGACACTGTCAAAAACCAACTTTTGGGTTCATTTGTATATACCTCTTACCTTTGGTGTCGCATGAATGTTTCTGGATTACTTGCTTGGATGATGGTTGTATCAGTGATGACTCCGCTATGTTCGGAAACGTATTTTGACCAATGTTATCAACAGGCTAAAAAGGACTGTGACAATATTTCTTCTGTGCGCAGGGAATTAGATCAGATCAATAGTGACCTGTTAGAGCTCTTGACTAGACGGACTGCCTATGTTCAGCGTGCAGGCGACTTGAAGTCTCTGACAACAAAAGTGGCCAATGATTGCCACAGAGTGCAAGAGCAACGAGAGCAAATTGTGCAAATATCTTTAGAGCTAGGGCTTCCGGTAGAAGTGGCGACAGCTACATTTGAAACCATCGTGGAGCAGTCTACCCGATATCAGCAGGCGTATATTGATAGTTTATACCAATCGCAAGAAATAAATTCACATTTGGGCAGTACCAAGGCTTTCAGCTCATTTTTTTATAGTAGAAACTGACGATAGGGGCCCCGAGGCCTAACCAAATGCCCAGCATGTAAAATTGCACAAATGTAGAAATCCAAGATGGATTCAATAACGTAGCCAGTAGGTGGATGGTCAGTGTCCCCATGACTCCGATGAGACCTTTGGTGATCAAAGTTTTATTCGAGATCTCGAGAGGCGATGTCAGAAGACCCCAGGCTTTGCTGAGCCATAGCCCCAAAAAGGCTCCCATAGTCCAACTACCCATGATTAAGATGGAGTTTCTGTTATCATAGAGGAGATAACACAGAGCAGTTGCTTGACCCAAGAAGAGGATGAGTTCTGGGGCCATTTTAGCTAGCAGTATTTCGATAATGGGGACAACACGATGGTAGAGGACAAAGAGCAAGAAACCGACAAGCCATCCCCCCAAGATGTCGCTTGGGAAATGGACCCCTAGGTATACGCGCGAAGAAGAAATGAGGATAATATAGGGGAGGATAATAGCCCACTTCCATCGACTCTGCCATGATCTTGCCAAGATACCAGATAACAAGATCACCGTTTGTGCAGCTCCGCTTGGAAAGCCAAATCCTCCGACTTGAATGACAGCTAGCCGAGGATCCAGGTGAAATGGGCGAGGGGATTCGAACCAGACTTTCAGAGCATGATTAACAAGAAGGCTAAAAAAAAGGATACAGAGGATCCTTAGCCCAGACTTCCACCCTTTCCCAAACCAGATAAAAGGAATGAGTATGAGGAAGAATTCAAGTCGGTCAAACAAGTTTAACACAGCAAAGAAGGTGTCGAGGAGGGGATTGCGTAGCGGTTGGAGCGCTTCGATCCAGGTTATCTCCGACGTGAAAAATGACTGCAGGTTGGGTAGGAATTCGATTTGGTGGAGCGTACCGAAGGATTGCAGGCGAACGTATTTCGTCATAGACTTATTTATACTGAAATGAGGATATTGGTTAGAATATGGCTTTTTTACGGTTGGTATACACAAATGAATTCAAAATTTGGGAATTTGACAAGGAGGTGAACTTCAAGCGTCGCCGACACTGTCAAAAGCCAACTTTTGAGTTCATTTGTGTATAGAGCTCTCGTTGAAAAAGGGACTGAAATGGGCTTTGGATGGTGCTCTCGTTACCCTGTATTGAAGGGCCTTTGGTGGGTAATTGTGTGGGCCCACATTGTATATGTTGTCTCTTTCCCCATCAACTTTGGAGGGGACGCTAGTGTCTATTTCACCATGATCCAGGAAACAAAGAGTCATCTTCTGATGGCCCCAGGATACCCCTGCTTCATGTCTCCTTTCTTTCATGGGTGCCGGGCAATCACTACGTTTTTCTTTGGCAAGCCACCTGAGGACTTAGCTTGGGTCCCTTGGTGGCAATCACAAACGTTACGCGGTGATCTTTGGCACGATGGGGCGCAGCACACGTTTGACCCCGCTTCGTTTTTCCAAGATCACCTCTTTTTAGTCGTTCAACATGGAATCGCCCTTGTAGGCGTTGCTTGGGGTGTCATGTTAGTCAGTCGCTATTTTGGACCTAAAGTGGCAGGGGTATTCTTGGTTTTATTTGGGCTAAGCCCTTTGAGTTTGGAGTGGCCTTCTTCAGCTTTACCTGAGTGGTTTCAGGGTGTTTTGTTGGTGGTGAGTTTGGGGATCGTAGATCGAATCTTCAGAATTGAGGATCGAAAGGGGTGGCTTAGCTGGTCAAAATGGGG
>JAGVDZ010000195.1 GCA_020058465.1 Parachlamydiales bacterium
CATCCATCGAGCTAAAACCCATAAATAAGCTAACGGTGCCTGTAGGTACTTCTTCAACCTCAATGTAGACATCTCGATAAGCCTCTTCTGAAGAGGGAATATCTGTATTTCGGACAGTATAGACGTTGACATGCTTGAAATAACCGACGGCCTCTAGCCTCTGCTGAGTAGCTTGAAGCTTTCTAGCATCGAACGATTCTCCAGGAACTAACAGCGATTCACGCAGGATGACCTTATCTTGCGTTAAGATATTACCACGAATGTGGATGAGACCAATCTTATAGGGCTTGCTTTCTAGGATTGCAAAATGGACATCAAATGTGGGGGAGTCCTCTTTGAGGATGAGCTCATAATCAACCTGTGTGTCGATATACCCCTTCTGTCCGTACATATCTCGAATGGCATTGGCAGACAGTCGGACCTTTTCGGGAGAAAAGATAGAGCCTGCCTGAATGAAAGAGTGGGTATTGAGGGTTTCTTGAGAAAATAACTCGTTGCCCTCATAAGAAATTCGTCCTATGTGGTAAAGAGGACCTCGAACAGCTTCAATATGGATGATCAAGCGTCTAGAGATCGGATCTTCTTGAAGGTCGATCTGCAAAGAGGCGTCGGCATACCCCTCGTCATGTAGATAACTCAAGATGGTCATTCGATCTTTTTCGAGCAGCTCTTCTTGGAATAGTCCATGGCCTGTCAACCAACTTGTCAAGAGATTGTATTTCTTGAGTTGCATTACACCGAGGAGGTCCGATCTTTCTTTGGAAGAAAACCCTTCCAAAATAATATCTTTGATGTAGCCTGGACGTCCCTCTTCGACGTGGATCATGATATCTACTTCGTGAGATGGCTCGACTTGTTCAATCTGATAGGAGAGGTTAGATTCAAAATATCCTCTCTTGATGTAAGCCTCTTTGACTTTTTGAAAAGCTTTGATAAAAAGGTCCCGATCGAAAGGGGTCTCCAGGCTTAAGTCGAGTTCTTTACTCAGCGAAGAGGCGCTAAGCATCTGATTGCCATCCCAGAAGATACCACGAATCATGGGCTTAGTTGACAGGTGAAGCTTAATGATCAGTTGTCCATCTTCGAAACGAAAGGAAGGGTTTACTTGGTCGTAAGAGGAAGCAAGATTTTTCAAATCGAGATCGAATAGGACGTGAGAAAATAGATCTCCCTGTTTGCTTTGCAAAAGAGCCTTTGCTTTAGCAGCTTCGTCCTCTGACATGCCAAAGGGGGCGTCGACAGTGACCTCAATTGAGGCAATAGGTCGAGGTTCTAAAGCGTCCGAACAAGCAGAGAAAGGGACGAGCATGAGGGCTGTGGCGAGGATGGTTGTTGCAATGCGAGGGAGCATGTAAGACATGATTTCCTTTTCGAAAGGATGATGGAATTAGGACAAGCAAAAGCCAAACAGGGCCATAGATTCCAGGGAGTCTAAAGGAGGTAGGTGAATAAAGTCAAAGCTTCTGCCGGCCTTCAAAAGCAAAAAGAAGTGTACTTGGGCTGAGATATTCCAAAGAACCGCCAGCTGGGATACCCGAAGCAAGACGAGAAAATATGAAGGGGTGAGTGGTGAGGTGTTCCCTCAGATAGAGGGCTGTTGTATCACCTTCGAGTGTGGCGTCAAAAGCAAGGATAATTTCCTCAATAGGATTTTGGTTGAGGTGGCGACGCAGTTTGCTGAGATCAACTTGATCAGCATGGCGTCCATCCAAGGGAGATAGAAGGTGTTGTATCACATGATAAAGTCCTCGATATGACCTTGTCTTTTCCATGGCAAACACTTCTTTAAACGAAGCTACGATGCAGAGCTGAGATCGATTGCGACAAGTGCTAGTGCAGAAGGAACATATTCCTTTTTCTGTCAGACACCCGCATGTACGGCATGGAGATACTTCTTGTAGTAGAGTTGAAAGGCTAGAGCTGAAAGAGGTTAGATATTCATTTGAACAGGAGCAAAGATGTAGGGCAAACCGCTCTGCAGTACGCCGGCCGACGCTCGGAAGTTTGCTTAGTTCTTGAATCAACTTTTCGAGAGCTGGAGGGAAGGAATGCATAAGGTCTTACGATTGGTATAACTCATTACACAAATGAATTCAAAAGTTGGTTTTTGACAGTGTCGGTGATGCTTGGAATTCACCTTTCTTGTATCGCTAAATTTTTTTACGTTTATACCAAATATCAAAAATAACTTTGCATTGCAACGTTTGGCATGAGGTCTACTGACGACTTGGCTTGGTGGCGTATAATTAAAAATTTTAATTACAACATTAAAAGACTTGGATCGACGAATTATAGTGAATCGGTTAGACTGTTGCCCCTATGAGTGCAACGAGTCATAGCAGTTCTGGTCACGCTTGGATTTTGTCTACAGGTCGATTTCTTCCAGAGAAAGTTCTTAGTAATAAAGACTTAGAGCAAATGGTAGAGACCTCCGATGAGTGGATTATCACTCGTACAGGAATTCGTGAGAGGAGGATTGCTGCGGCGGATGAGTTTACTTCATCTATGGGTGTGAAAGCGGCGCAAAGGGCTCTTGCCAGGGTCTCTTTGGACCCTATGGACATCGATTTGATCCTTGTGGCTACTTTGACTCCAGATTACGTGTTCCCCAATACAGCTTGTTTAATTCAAAAAGAATTGGGGGCTTGGAATGCGGCAGCCTTGGATCTGCAAGCAGCTTGTAGCGGCTTTCTCTACGCACTGGCAATGGCGCAAAGCTTAATTGTATCAGGGATGTATCGCAATATTTTGGTGATTGCCTCTGAGAAACTTTCGGCAATTACCGACTATCAGGACCGCACTACTTGCATTTTGTTTGGGGATGGGGCGGGCGCTTGCATCGTGTCGAGGGAGCCTCATGGGTTTCGCATTGACAAAGTGTGTTTAGGTGCCGACGGATGTCAAGCTGACCTTTTGATCATGCCTGCTGGGGGGGGGAAAGAGCCAGCTTCTCGAGAGACTGTCGAGAATCGGAAACACTTTATTAAGATGAAGGGCAACGAACTTTTCAAACATGCGGTGAGAAGAATGGAGTTTTCACTCAAAGAGTGTCTGGAGGCCTGCCAGTTGAAAGAGGAGGAGGTTGGGTGGGTCATTCCTCATCAGGCAAATTCAAGGATTATCGATGCGATTGCTAAACGATTTTCTCACTTGCCGCCAGATCGTATTTTTCGGACTGTTGAGAAATATGGGAACACCTCGGCATCTTCTGTGATCATTGCTCTCGATGAGCTCGTGGAGACTGGCAGAGTTAAACAAAATGACCCGATCATATTGACCGCCTTTGGCGGAGGGTTGACCTGGGGGTCGGCTGTTCTTACCTATGAGGCATCTTAATAGCATGGACATTAATAAGGATCATGCCATGAGACATTGGGGTGTTGTCTTTCCAGGTCAGGGGGCACAGTTTTCTGGTATGGGCCGCAGTGTCGCCAAGGCGTATCCAATTGCAAGACAAACTTTTGAAGAGGCAAGTGACCTTGTGAACATGGATCTTGCATCGCTTGCGTTTGAGGGGCCCATGGAACTCTTGACTCAAACAAAATATAGCCAGATGGCTCTTTTGACAGTCAGTGTTGCCCTGTGGCGTGTGTTGATGCAGGAAAGGCCATGGATTCCAGGTGGTATGGCCGGTTTGAGTTTAGGAGAATATTCTGCTCTTGTGGCCGCAGGTGTGGTCTCGTTTGATGAGGCCCTTTTATTAGTTCAGAAGAGAGCTACATTCATGCACGAGGCTTGTGAACAACTGAAAGGGGGGATGGCGGCTGTTTTGTTTTTGGATCCTCACACCATTGAGGAGGTGGTTGATCCCATCGACCAACTTTGGGTGGCTAATTACAACACGCCTGATCAGACGGTGATTTCGGGTACTTTGGACGCCTTGGAACAGGGATCGCAGTTACTAAAGCAAAAGGGGGCCAAGAAGATAATACCATTGCAAGTTCATGGAGCTTTTCATAGTGGTCTTATGGAGTCTGCACGATTGAAACTAGCTCCTTGGATTGATCAACTATCTTTGAAACTAGATAAGGTCCCTTTATTTATGAATGTGACAGGGAACGAGGTGAAGAGTGACACTGAGTTAAAGAAGAATCTTAAAGATCAGATGACTGGCTCTGTTCGTTGGTGGTATTCAATACAGGAGATGCAGTCCCAAGGAGTTATCGGTATTCTCGAGGTGGGAGCTGGCAAGACACTGACTTCGATGAATCAGAAAATTGGGGTCAAGCATGCGATTTCTTTTTCAGAAGCGGAGGATTTAGGTAAAGTCATGACAAAATTCGATGAGGTACTTTGATGAGAAAACTGGATCGGAAGAAGGTGATTGTCACTGGGGGGACATCGGGCATCGGTAGGGCTATTACACAACGATTTGTTAAAGAAGGAGCTGATGTAGTTTTTTTTGGGACTCGTAAAGAAAAGGCTGAAGAGACAATTGAATTACTTCATTCTATCGGGTTACAAGAAGAGCAGATTGTCTCATATCGATTAGTTGATGTTTCGAATACACAAGATGTTGAAAGCACTGTTTCAGAAGTTATTACCCTTCTCAAAGGGATTGATATTCTCGTGAACAATGCAGGCATAACGAAAGATATGCTTTTAATTAGGATGGGTGAGGTCGATTGGGATCGAGTTTTGGATGTCAATCTCAAATCGATGTTTAATATGTGTCGCTCGACAGTGAAAACAATGATGAAGCAGCGCTTTGGTCGTGTTATTAATATCTCCTCTGTTGTTGGATTGACAGGAAATGGGGGGCAAGTCAATTATGCTGCCTCTAAAGCGGGCGTAATAGGATTAACGAAGTCGCTGGCCAAGGAGCTTGCTAGTCGCGGTATTTTAGTCAACTGTATTGCCCCTGGTTACATAGGGACGGAGATGACGGAGGGGCTACCCGACCCTGTCAAAGAGAAGATTTTGGAGCAAATTCCTCTGAAGCGGATGGGTCATCCCGAGGAGATCGCTGCTGCAGCCCTTTTTTTAGCATCGGATGGAAGTTATGTGACAGGTCAAGTTCTCGTAGTGGATGGGGGGATGGTCATGTAGGGCCGTTCTCTTATGACTTGGACAGGAATATGGAATTCGCAAATTGAAGGAAGAACATGTCAGTACAGAAAGAGGTACAGAAAGAGGTGACGGAGATTATTGTGGAGCAGCTCGGCGTTGATCCAGATGATGTCTCCCCCGAAAAGTCGTTTGTCGAGGATCTCAATGCAGATTCTTTGGATTTGACAGAGCTGATTATGACCTTTGAAGAGAGATTTGGCTTTGAAATTTCTGAAGAAGATGCGGAGAAGCTCAAGACTGTTGCCGATGTGATCCAATACATTGAAAAACGGAAGTCGGCTTAATACCAAACGCCAGGAATCGTACCAGATATCGTAAATTTATGATATCTGGTACTGGGTCTCTGGAGTTTGCTTACGAGAGTTCGAATCGACAGGGGTGTTGGGTTGTGTAGCGTTGTAATAAGGCTATGGAGACAGAGGGGCACTCGGAGATGATCGATCGAAGGTGACTTTTGGATAACGTAAAAAACAAAGATTCAGTGATACAGGTTGCAAAGTAGCTACGTGGGTGTTGGTTAAATAGAGATTCTTCACCGAAAAAGTCATAATGGTAGAGTTGAATTAGATTTTGGAGATTCTGATTCTGAATCTGGACTGCGCCTTTTACGATGAGGTAGAGTCGGTTTGCGACTTTGCCGGGGGAGAAAATCTGTTCTTTTGGATCGTACTCATCTTCGTGTAATTTGTCTGCAATCGCGAGCAAAGTCTCGAGGTCTAATTCGGCAAATGGGTCGATCTTTTTCAGAAAAAAAGCCTTCTCAATCAATGTCTTCATGTTTTTAAAAGCTCGTGGGCATATTGGTGAAATGGTTCGTCAGTTTGCTCCATCTGCCGTAGTAGATCTTCTTTCCACGAGGGCATTTTAAGTTGGGCCTTGAGTTGAGCAGAGACAATTTTATCTAAGAGAGAAAAAGATCTGTCTAACTTATGTAAAAGCTCGGGGAAGGAAAGAGTTGGGTAGTCACCGCGCCATGCGAGACATGCTTTCATTTTTTCTTCGAGAGGCACATCGTCGATTAAGGGGAGAATGAGAGAGAAGAACTTAAGAGGGCAGGTTTTTTCAAGGCTTTCAATGGCATGTGCGTGGACCTTTTCATTGTGGCTGTGGAGAGATCGGACAAAAAGGTCGGGGTCTTCGAGCGATCCTGCGGTGGCAAGAAGGTGGATAATGAAGTCGATGACGGATTGGTAGCCAGTTAATAGGGCATCTTTTAGGTTGTTCAGATCGATGTGTGGGTAGCTAGCTTGGATAGTATGGGCGAAATAAAAATAGAAGTAAGCCCGATCGATTTCGATATCAAGCATATCGAGCATGTTCGCTTGTAGTTGAGAAGGGGCAAGTCGGCCGAGTACTTTGCTAGCTAAAATACGGGCTCTTTCAGGCAAGGCCACCTCTTTGATGAGATTCAACAGCAGGGGGATCATCTCTAGTCCCATGGAGACAATGGTTTCTTCTGTCAGGCGTCTTTCTTGCGGACGTAGGTAGACAGCTGCGGTTAACAGTTCTTTGACAGAGTTGGTGTCAGCGATATGTTGGAGAGCTAAAAGAAGCTCGCAACGCACCGTCGGGTCTCTACAGTCTTTGAGTGTTTCGATGAGAAGAGGGGCATGGTGCCTCAGCGCTTTCTTGGATTTGGCGTGGATGGCTTTAGCTGCAGAGCGCTTGATCAGAAGAGTTGGATGATTGAGATAAGGTAAAATCTTTTCAATCGTTTGTGTGTTTGGATCTTCTTCTAAGATATGTAGAGCCGAAGCTACCTCATCAATCCGTTCCGAATGAAGCATCAAATCAAGTTGTTTCGAAGCAATTGTTCGACTTAGGGTAGAGGTAACAAGGGGATGACAAGAAACTTTTTTGATCGACATGATGGCAGCAGAACGGAGAGTCAAATCGCTATGGTTGAGGTGTTGTTCTGCCTGTTCAAGGCTCTGTAGTCCAAGGTGAGCTAAGAATAGATGACAGGCTTTGTGGAGTTCAATAGAGTTGGACGTAGCCAGCCACTTTTCCACCTCTTCAATTACGTTGGGGTGATTGAGATGGGAGCTCTTGTAGAGGAGCTGTAGTAAGTCGATCTTGCCTTTGGTGTTGGATTTAAAAGCCTCTTGCATCAGTGCAACGAGGAGATCGAGTTCTTGGAGCTGAATGATGGCCTTCATGTTCATGAGGTCGATGGTAGGAGACAGATGCAGTGTTTGGATCAGTTTTTTTTTAGCGTCCTTAAGTTCTTTTTTAGGAAATAGGGAAAACCAGTTGCCAAGCTTTCTTTCGAAATGAATGGCATTATCTTTCAGATTCAAGATCAGGGCTGATGAATACAGACGACGTAGGCAAAGAGACAAGGTAAGACAGCCTATAGCTAGTAGAAGGCCGAGAACACAACTCGAAGAAGGGATGGATAAGAGGAGAAAGGAGCTGAGTAACATGCCAATGGGTTCAAAAAACGAGTCGTTGATGATCCGCACTTTAGGTCTAAGCTTTGTAGGCACGGCATTGGACATGAGATTGAAGCCATTATCTTCAAAAGTAAAGAGAACTCCATCGGCGGCGATGAGTCCTAAAATTGCAAGGCCTAAGCCGTCTCGAAAGACCCAAAAGGCATAAACACCCAAGAAAAATAAAGGGGTAATTAACACTGTACTGCTCAAGCCTAGTTTACGGACAAAACGGCTGTAAAGGAGGGTTCCAACACAAATATTACAAGCAGCAATCCAAGCTCTCCACTGGCCTAGGAAACGGGCGATCTCCCCGCCTTCTTGTCCTGAGGTAGAGGGGATCTTGGAAAAGAAGGCATCGAACGAGCGCATGTAGTTGAACTCTGTGACTGTTAAAAGAAGCTGAATCGAGAGACTTAAAAGAAGAAGGAGAAGGGCGAATCTGGAGCAGAAGATCGATTTGATCACAGAACTGACTGTATCCCGGCTAGCTGAAAAGATGCCTTCACTGGTGTTGTCATGGGAGGGTTGTATGTGCAGAGCGATACGTTGCGCTTCTTTAAAGCTAGCTACCAAGCTGAGGGCAGCCAGAATGAAGAGGGGGGGGAAAGAGGTGAAGGGTAGAAGAAGGTGGATCATTGAGCCAGCTAGGATTGTCCCCAGAAAATAGCAAGAGCTGTAGATAGCGTACACGCGCTTGGCTTCTTGAAGATCATGATATTGATCGATGAAAGTCCAAGAGCAGGCGATCATGACAGCAAAAAACATTTTGGAGGCAATCTTTAAACCATACCAAAAATGAGGAGGCAAGGGGGTTCCTAAAGTACCGACACAAGCGCCAAAGCAGATCGTGACACCGATGATCATCGCTGTCGTCAGGACTCGATAGGGACTTGTCTTTTTGAGAGCATATAAAATCAGGCTTGAAGAAAGGATCATGATGATCGCAATGCAAAGATAGACTGTAGGGAGACGGGAGGCGCCAATCTTTTCTAGAAAAAGACCGTCGGACAGAGTGTCCAAAAGAGAGCTTCCAAGGGCCCAGCATAAGGACATACGCCCAAATTGTAGAGCGATTGTCCCCTCATTTTGATAGATCCCAAATACCTTTCTAAGAAATGCCTGCACCCTTTCTCCATTTATATACACAAATGAACTCAAAAGTTGGTTTTTGACAGCGTCGGCGACGCTTGGAGTTCACCTTTCTTGTGTTGCTAAATTTTTTTTAAGTTTATCTGCTTCAGAAAGATGAATTCCAAGCTACCTCCTTGTCAAATTCCCAAATTTTGAATTCATTTGTGAGTACCCGACCCTCTTTCATGAGGGAGCTCTTTGTAGAGGGGAGGCAGCCATTGTAAAACAAAAAGGAAATTCTCTCGATAAAAACTTCTCACCATGACATTTATAATTTCAGATATGTGGAAAGTTTTAAATCGTCAATTTTTGATTTTTTTGGTTAGTTTGATATGAAGGTAGATGTATGAGACAGTGCAGGGTGGGTTGGATTGGATTTGGTCATATAGCTGAATACCTCTATCGAGGTGTGGCTTTGACAGAGCAGCTGCCTCCCTCCTGCCACATGTTCACGCTGCGCCATCCAGATAAGGGGCGCCGCTTAGCCGAAACATATGGCATTCAGTATGAAAGGAATCTTGAACGTGTGGTGATGGAATCGGAAATCTGTATCCTAGCCGTTCGCCCGGGGCAGATGAAAGAGGTGTTAGAGCCCCTTTCGAAACTCAAACTTTTTCAACATAAATCTTGGATCACCCTTTTAGCAGGCATTCCGATTTCTTTATATACCCATTTCTTGGGTGAAGAGAGTCTTGAGCTTGCAAGGGCTATGCCGAACCTCGGTGTTTCTGTTGGGGAGGGGATGACCTCTCTTTGTTTTTCAAAGGCCTCTTCAAGAGAGTTTCAAATATTTACAAAGCTATTTTTTGCTTCATCGGGTAAAGTTGAGGAGCTTCCCGAGACTTTGATGGATGTAGCTTGCGGTCTTGCGGGGAGTGGGCCTGGTTTTATCTTTAAGTTGATCGAAGCTGCCGCTCAGTGGGCCCATAAACGGGGCATGCCCGAGCCCCAAGCATTATTGATGGCAGCTCAAACCATGCTTGGAGCTGCCAAGCTTGTGCTGGAAGGGCAAAAACCCTCCGAACTATTGGCCCATATCGCTGTGCCGGGGGGAACTACAGAGGCAGGTCTTACCAGGCTAAAGGCGCTGAAATTGGATGAGGGGTGGAAAGAGGTACTCGAGGAGGCCACCTTAAAATCTTCTCAGCTTGGGTCCGTCCATAGCTGATTATGGAGAACCCGAGCGGTGAGTACTCAGCATTCGATTTAGGTGACTAGGAGACTGAAAAATTGAAGTATTATGATGCCAAGGCCCATTGGGGATAAGAGTTATTTCTTCTATCTTGCTGTTTGCAAATACCTTACAAACTACGTTGTGTAGGTTTTGATAAGCATCTTCTGGAACCTCTTCATCATTGTCGGTATGAATTAAATTAATTTTAAAATTGACAGAACTAACATCATCCAAAGAGCTAAGAATTTGTTCGATAGAAAAGCCTTGTGAATTTGGATCTTCTGCTTTGAGGGCGGCTTTGATATGTGAAGAGAATCGTCGAGCTGGGCCAAAATCCTCTAACTTAGCAAATGCGTTTTGTAAGTAGAAGGCGGCGATAGACTGGCCTTTTTCTATAATTTTTTTTAGCACGTATGTCGCAACAGGTGCCCCC
>JAGVDZ010000095.1 GCA_020058465.1 Parachlamydiales bacterium
GGCTCCAAGGCCCCTTCCATCATCTCCCCCGAAACACTCGAAAAAGAGGTAGCGTTGCTGTTCGAGCACCTGTCGATGGAGAAAGGGGACCCCCCGATGAGCTGGGACTAAGGGCAGCTCGTAGAGTGCGATCAACCTTCTTCCAATCTCATCCGCGACTTCTTGGAGCGTACAAAAATTCTTCGATCCGACAGGACACTCCACTTTGAAAGAGTCTCCAAAATAGTGATGGAACTTTTGTAAAGACTCGATCAGCAAATAATTCAAAGGAAACCAAATAGGGCCTCTCCAGTTAGAGTTGCCTCCAAACATCCTCGAGCGGGACTCATTGGGTTCATAACCCACAGTCAAGTGATGAAACACCTCTCCTTCTAAGGCAAACGGATTGTGTTCATGGTACTTTGATACAGAACGAATCCCATAGGGACTCAAAAACTCTGTTTCGTCCAACACCCTTGTTAAAATCTGTTGTAACCGATTGACTCCTAAAAGAGACAACAGGTGTCTCCCTTCACACCCCTTGGTCTGCATACAGGCCACCCTGGCACACATCCAAGGACGGTGCTTTAAAAACCAGTCAAGTCTTTCTCGAAATTGGGGCAACTTGTCTAGCCAATCATCTGAAAACGTCGTCACTACGAAAAGAGGGATGATCCCCACCCAAGAACGAAGCTTTAAAGGAAATGAGCCCTTTGCATCAACATAACGATCGTAATAAAACCCATCCTCTTCATTCCAAAGAGGGCTTTTATCCTCATGCAAAGCAGTTGCAATGGAAAGGAAGTGCTCAAAAAATTTACTTGCCATGCTTTGATAGGCTCCATCCGATCGAGCCAGTTCCACCGCCATCTCCCACATATTGAGACAAAACATCCCCATCCAAGCTGTAGCATCACATTGCACTAGGTTCCCACCCAGAGCTGCGACCTGACTCCGATCCAACACACTGATGTTATCTAGGCCTAAAAACCCCCCCTCAAATAAATTATTCCCATTTCGATCTTCCCGATTCACCCATGAGGTGAAGTGGAGAATCAGCTTTTGGAACATGATTTCTAAAAATCGGTAATCTTTCCTTCCATAGTGTTTGGCCTCAATTTTATAGGTCCTCCAAGCTCCCCATGCCACGATAGGGGGATTCATCATGTCAAACTCCCACTCGCAAGCGGGAATCTGCCCATTCGGATGCATCATCCACTCCCTTGTCAAAAAGACAAGCTGCTTTTTAGCTGTCTCGGGATCAATCACAGCCAAAGACACACACTGGAAGGCAAGATCCCAAGAAGCGGGCCAAGGAAATTCCCATCGATCGGGGACCATCACCACATTTTCACTATATAGATGCCCCCAGTGTAGATTCCTCAACTCTTTGTTTTTTTGCTCGTTAAGCCAAGTTTGAACATCGAAGTAGTAATACTGTTTGGACCATAAAAGCCCTGCCCACGCCTGTCGTTGGATTCTTTTTTCTTCTTCATTCAACCCCTCTTGTCGAGCCGCATAAAATACATCAGCCTCTTCTATCCTTTCTTTCATGACCTGATCAAATAAAGAAAAAGGGGCATCCAGGCTCAATGGAGTCCAGATCAACCTGATTGTGAGAGTTTGCCGAGCTTCTAGTTCGAGATTGACAAGATAGGCCCCTTTCGTCGCAGGATTCGGACATTGGATCTGCTGAAGATCTGCCCTACCTACAACCCAACGATGAAATGCGCCTCGATCAGATGGCACTATCGTCTTATCTCGACGGAACGGGATATGGTGCGTCGTCAAGATAGAGGTCTTATCGACATCACAGTACAGATTACGACGTCCAAGATCTGGATGGAATGTGTATAACAATCCCTTCCGATGCTCTACGTACCCTCCTTGTAAATCATCCCCTTTTTGAGCACAAAAAAGCTGCGGCAATACAGTCAACGAAGCCTTGTCTGGTCCATGATTGGTCACTGTCAATCGAATTAATATGTCTTCGGGGCCGTCCTTGGCATACTCGATCATCAGATCAAAGTAACGTCCATCATCGAAAATCCCAGTGTCGAAAATTTCATACTCAGGATCTTGCAGAGTCCTTTGCGCATTGACATCGATCAGTTCTTGGTAAGGAAATGCCCTTTGAGGGTACTGGTAAAGGGCTTTCATGTAAGAGTGCGATGGGACATTATCGAGATAAAAATAAGACTCCTTGACATCCTCCCCGTGGTTGCCTTGAAGGTTGGTCAAGCCAAAAAGTCTTTCCTTGAGGATCGCATCTTGCCCATTCCAAAAGGCGAAAGAAAAACAAAGCCTCTGATGGTTATCACAGATTCCCAATAACCCATCTTCGCCCCACTGGTAAGCCAGGAGATGGGCTTTTTCAAACCCTATCTCTTGCCAAGGGTCTCCAGCCACCGACTCTCTAACTGTACCCCACTGTCTCTCAGATAGATATGGACCAAACCGCCCCCAATGGGCTCTCTTTGCACGCATCTCTTCCAAGCGATGTAGCTCGGTATCGTGCACCCCGTCCTCTCCCCTTCGTATTTCTGCACCCTAATCCATATTGAATTTTCTGTCGATGCCTAGCCCGGGCTACTTTCTTGCATATTGTGATAGACAGCATCGACATCTTCAATCTCTTCGAGTCTATCGATCAAAGCCCAGTTCTTTTCCGCGACGTCTATCGATACCGGGATCCACACTTTAGGGATCATCCCAATTTCAGCTTCCTCGCAAACTACATTGGCCTGCTTTAAAGCTTGTTCAATCTTCGAAAAGAGGACAACCGGCGCAATGACGATGTATACCTGCCCTTCCACTAACAAATCCTCCCCCCCCCAATCAGCAGTCCAAGAAAAAAGCGTCCCTTCATCAATGACTGTTTTCGCAATGTAGAAGATCCCTTTGGGCTCAAAGTTATAAGCTACAGATCCCGGTGTCGCAATAGTTCCCCCTTTCTTCTGGGTCGCAATCCGAATCTCAGAGGCGATCCGATTCTTGTTGTCGGTCATAATTGAAACCAATAGACCGACCCCCCCAAACCCGTAAAGCTCATACATCATTTCTACATAGTCTTGTTGGTCGGTGGATCCTGCTTTCTTGATATTTCTGTCGATATTGTCGTTAGGTACATTCAGGTCTTTTGCCTTTTGGATAGCTGCTTTCAATTTCATATTGGTCTTAGGATCAGACCCTCCTTGTTTGACAGCCGAGACCACCTCTTTCATCACCCTACTAAATAACTTACCCCGCTTTTGATCGACCTTTTCTTTTCGACGCTTAATATTGGCCCACTTACTATGCCCCGCCATGAATTCTAAAGCTCCCTCTGCATTAATATTTTGCTTGCATACTGTCCCCGATCTTCCTGGATGAAGCGGGGGTGACGTCCATATTCGACAAAGCCCAATCTCTCATAAAGCCGAACAGCTAGATTACCTTCATACACCTCTAGATGAAGCAGTTCAATA
>JAGVDZ010000171.1 GCA_020058465.1 Parachlamydiales bacterium
AAGAGAGCGTTTCCGTTCCTTCCTTAGGAAGAGAAATTGTATCAACATCAGCTTGTTGCCCCTGTCCAATCTGGGCTCGGACAAGTGGTGTGTAAGACCCCCCCACAATTTCTACGTCGGGAATGCCCGACTGAACCCAGAGAGGAGAGAGGGTTCCTTGTCTCGTAATCTGGAGACTTAGGCAGTAAGGTCCCTTTTCTTCAAGGGAATAGGTTTTGGTAATGGTTTGCCCTTCAAATTGGGTTGAAAACTCGATGAGGGTTGGTGTGAAACGAGTCACCTGGTAGCGGGTCTTAGCTAGATCTGGATTTTGACCGACGAGGTTCAAGGCATAGAAATCTGGTGCTATATAAGAGCGTAAAGAGCCATTCGGGTGGAGGATTGAACGCCTAAGTAGTGGATAATATCCCCCTTGTTGAGGGGGCAGAGGCTCTTTCCCATCAGGTAGAGCTTTCCAAGATTCTCTTAAGGGGAACCTTGCGTTGATGGGAGACTCTTTAGCAATATCTCGGTCGAAGTCAATTTCTTTGACAAGGCTCTCTGGATGTGAAGAGCTTTGAAAGGGGAGATTGATTTCAACAAGAGCACCTCCTCGATCAGAAAAAACAAGCTGTTGGTAGTCGTTTGAAAGGGTATACAACGTTTCGTCAAGCCCTTCAACGACGGCGAGTGCATGACTAGATTGGGAACGAGACAAGGTACGAGAAGGCTCTTGATTGTCGGCGAGCTCTTGTTGTATCGGAGGCTCTGTCGGCCCCATAAAATGTTGGATGAGGAGGAAGGAGGAGGTAATTACCAAGGCAAGTAAAAGGGGGCGGTTGGATTCTTTCATTACTAGGTCAAAGTTAGAATGCTTAAACCAGCGGATCATACCACAACCTGGTGGGACGATGCAAGCAGCGTAAAAGACCTACCAGGGCAGAGGAAACTAGAACAAATTTTTGCCTGCCATTGTAAGCTCCTTTAGCTATACAGCAAACAAAAATATCCTCTTAATTTGATCGCAGGGATTTATAACGCGGATCTCGCTGTGAGGTAGGAAGGGTTACGCAAGAGGTCTATTAGACTATTCGTGAGAAATAAATTCATATTTAACTGCGTCGGCTTAGCAACAAATTTTTGGTCTTCACTCGCGCCTTGCCTTTTTAGGACTTAGGTGGGGGTAACGAGGCGATGAACGTTGAAAAAAGAGAGGTGTCAACGACATTTTCAAGCCATGGATCCTCGAGGAGATCTTCGATGGGAGGAAGAGCTTGTGCTTGGTGCGCTTTCTGGAGAAAAAAAATAGCCTTGGAAGGAGACTCGAGGAGGGAATAAAGACAAGCCAGTGCGTAGTAGGCCTGTGGATGGCCGAGTGAGCCGGCTCGACAGATTTTTCCTTTGGCCTCTAGATAGAGAGATTCCATCTCAGGAAGATGTAAACTATAGTGAGCCAAATGGATGTAGCAAAAACCCCAGTCCAGCCAAATGACTTCATCATCAGGTTGTTGAAGAGCCGCTAGATGATATAGGTAGAGGGCTTTTTGATAGTGAACCAGCGCGTAGGTGAGGTTGCCAAGAGAGACCAAACAGCCCGCTTTTCTCAAGTGTATGTTGGATAGGTGAGGATTGATTGACAAGGCCTGATCGTACAGCATCAGTGCGCGTTCAAAGTAGAGAGGGTCTTCGATGATATCGCCTTGCCATTCGACAGCTTGTGCATACAGGGCCAGCCACTCAGCTCGAGGTGCGCTTGCATTCGGGTAGTGGATCAAAATTGAGTCCCATTTTTGGAGACTGGCTTCTAGGTAAAGCAGATTCTCGTCGTGCTCAAATCTGAGGAGATTTAGGTGCGCTATATCAGCTGCAAGACGAGGACATGCAGGCTTCAAGTTTTTGGCTTTATTGTAGAACTTGTCAGCTCTTCGAAAGAGAGTCTCATCTTGTGAAAAAAAAGCATACTCTTGATGAATCTTGGCGAGAAGATGCCAAGATTCATCATCGGTGCGGTCGATAGAAAGAGCATTTTGAACGCTGCTGATCGCCTCTTCAAAGAACTGCGGATCCTCATGGTATAAGGCTCGGTGTAAGAAGACAACCCCTTGAGCAAGCCAAAGGGATAGGTCGTCAGGGACTTCTTGCAAAGCTAGTTGGACTTTTAAATGTGCCTCTTGTAGAAGATCGAAACGATCCGAAAGAAAACCAAGATAAGACCGTATTTCAATGTCCTGAGCTAAAGTTAGAGGATGCTTATTGTCAAGAGCATAGGCTCGAGAGCACAACTCTATCGCCTCTTTTAGAAGAGGGATGGATCGATTCACTTTGCCATGCTCTCCTAAAAGTTGGGCCCAGCTTAGCCATAGCTCGACCCTAGAAGGCTCTAGGGTTGACACTTTTTGGAAGCACACATAGGCCTTTTTGGCAAATGATTCGTCTAGGGTATGCAAGTAGAGTTGGGAGAGTCCTTCAGCTAGCCCTAATAACCCCTCGACATAGCCAGACCTTTGGAGAATAGCTTTATCCCAAAGATCAGCTGCCTTTAGGTAGGATGCTGTCTGGTTGGTCAGTAGAGCCATTTCAAGGCAAGCTGTCGCATAGCTGTGAAGGAACTCAGGTTCGAGACAACTGCTGTAGCTTGAAGCAGTATGAAATGCGTCGAGCGCTACGTTCAAATCGACAGCTTCTCCAGAATAAAAGTATGTCTCCAACCAAGAAAGGGCATAGCCCCAGTACAGGTCTGCAAGAACGGGTGCTGGCTCTTCAGTCGAAAGTTCGATGGCTTGTTGATATTTTTCTCTCGCTTCAGAAATAAAATGGACACTTTCTTGAAGACGTCCTAATAAGGAAAGTGTATCCCCCCATTCGAGCCAGGCAATAAGTAGGTTCTTGTTAATTTCAATGGCTATTTTAAAATATCTACACGCAGCAAACAAAAACTTGACTTGCTCGGTCTCTGCACCATATTCAAAAAGAGCCCTCGCCTTGCCAATCCAAAGGTGGGGGTTTTCTGGATCTAGATCTGTTGCCGATTCGAGGAAAGAAAGAGCTCGAAGCTTTTTTTGAAACAAGAAAACAGTTCCCTTTCCAAGGAGTTCTTCAGCTAACCTCTTTTTTTTAGAGGGACTTAAGTATTGCCACGTTGCACTTTCTTTAGGTGGAGATAGCCATTTTTGAGAGAAAAACCGAGTCAAAGAGCGTCGGACAGATCGAGTTCGGTTTACAGTGGACAAAATGGGCCCCTCAAATTGTTTTTACGAGAATGCACGAAACTAGTTTCATCGAGATAGTTCCAAGGGTTGGATTATAAGAAAGAGTCCTTTTTTTTGGACATATTTTGATATAATCACTTAATTATAAGTAAATTACAATCTAAAAGCCTATCAAAAGATGGGGGTTGGCTTGAAGGTAGGCTTGCAGCTGCAAGCGACTCCATTTAATGCCAT
>JAGVDZ010000120.1 GCA_020058465.1 Parachlamydiales bacterium
CCGCCGCCCCCGCCGTTGTTACTCACAGCAGAGCCCCTACTTCCACCAGTTCCCCGCATCCCGCCACCGCCACCGCCACCGCTGGCACCCGTACCCGAAGTACTCCCACCTACGGCGCTGCAGGTGCTGAAGGTGATGTCGGACAGTGTGACACTCCCTGCATCGTTGAAAATGGCCCCCCCTGCCCCTAAGCCCCCCCCACCAGCGCTGGTCCCACCGCCGCCCCCCTGCGCCTTCACGTTTTGGATGGTCATATTTTCTATGACCACCGTCCCTTGCCGGATGAAAAAGCCTCTATGCGTACTTTGACCATCGATGGTGATCCGGGTGCCGCTACCAGCTGTATTGCTCCCATCGATGGTCACAGGGTCTGAAGGACCCAGATTGATCACAGGCAACATGGCGTTCAGTGAAATCGTCTCTTGCCCTGCGGAAAGATCAAAGCTAATCGTCGTGCTCGCAACAGAGCCCTGTACGTTGATATAGTTGAGACATCCCCTTAGATCCCCAGAGAGGGTCCCAAGAGTGAAACTCCCCACACTACTGGAGCTGGCATCCCCCGCCACATCGACAGTTAAACTCACAGCTACAAGAACACGAGACAACAGCCCCCACACTAACAACAGTGTGAGCCCCGTCCACTTCGTCAAAGAACTAAAGTTGATACGCATGGGTGAGAAGTTTCAGCATCAAGCTTGAGGAATAACCTGGAAGCAATCCTCGGCATTCCAGACCCTCTACATACCAAGCTTATGTGCAACTAGCAAGACCTACTTCACATTTCGCACACTGCAAAACAGGGCACGGAATTTGAGGTTGATGCCAACCGCGTATATATACACAAATTCCCAACTTTTGAATTCATTTGTGTATACACAAATTCCCAAATTTTGAATTCATTTGTGTATAAAATAGTTGTCAAAGCTTCGACAAAGAGCCCGGCTTACAGCTGCATAGAGCTCTTTTTTTTCTTCCTGTAGGACAACCCCAGGAAAAAGGGGTTCTGTTACCTTCTGCATCGATAAGAGCACTTGTGAATCTTTAAGAAAAGAACCTACCCAATCAAAGTCGGGCTGAAATAAGGAAATGGTCCCCTGGTGAAGCAGCCCTTGTCTTTTGCTTCTCTGCGCAGCGCCTACAATCTTTTTATTGTCTAACATCAAATCATAACGAGTCGGCTGAGCCATACAAAAACGAGAAGCCTGTCCCCCCACATCTGCACTGATCGCCATCAAGTGAGACGATCGATCCACCAAAAAAGGGGCTAAGGCCTCTGCTACAATCTCATTTATAACTCGATAATTTTCAATAGACTTCAAAGATACTTTAGGGTGCGTTGACGGAATCACAAACCCAAAAGAAAGATCCCATATATGGAACAAAAGCCCCCCTCCTGTCGGACGCTTAGCTACATCGACACCCTCTTTTAAGAGGGCAGCCTTATCTAGATACACATCAGGGTTCACAAAGCAACCAAAGGTAAGACTGGGATGTTGCCACGCATGGATATGAAGACAGGGGTGGCCATATTCAGGGTGCAAGTTCTCCAAAAGAAGAGCATCCACTTCCATGTTCTCTGACGCCGAAAGGGGTCCCTTTTGCATCACCCGCAGTGAACTTAATCTCATAAATTTTTTTCTTTTCAAACAATCAAGATTCGATCTATTAGGAGCCTTGAGAAGACATCTCCTTTTCCAGTCAATGAAGCCAGGCCACGGAATCGGAGCGATTCGAAAATCCAACCCTCGTGTATCATAAAAAGAGGATGGCTTAAAAATCAAATTGGGACGGGACGTTTATGTTCGACAAGTTCACGAATCGCGCTAAACAAGTCATTAAACTCGCCAAAAAAGAGGCCCAACGTCTTAACCACAATTATTTAGGTACAGAACACGTCCTTTTAGGCTTGATGAAACTCGGACAAGGGATCGCTGTCAATGTCCTTAGAAACTTCAATCTCGATTATGAGGCCATTAAAACAGAAATCGAGCGTATTGTAGGCTTCGGTCCCGAAATTCAAGTGTATGGAGATCCTGCCTTGACTGGTAAAGTCAAGAAGGTGTTTGAGCTTGCCAATGAAGAAGCTTCTTCTTTAAACCACAATTATGTAGGGACAGAGCATCTTCTCTTGGCCCTATTAAAACATAACGATGGAGTGGCGGCTCAAGTCCTCGAAAATCTAGGCTGTCACTTGAAAGACGTTCGTCACGAAATTATCAAAGAATTGGAAACCTTCAACCTACAGATGCCCCCTATGGGTGCTGCCCCCTCCAATAGCGCTACTACATCTAGGGCTCCTCCTCCGTCCGAAAAAGTACCCCCCCCTCCACCGCCCAGCAGTGAGAAAACGCCTGCTCTCAAAGCCTATGGGCATGACCTAACTGACATCTGCCGAGAGGGTAAACTCGACCCTGTCATCGGAAGACGCGCCGAAGTCGAAAGGCTTATTTTAATTTTATGTCGTAGACGCAAAAATAACCCCGTTTTGATCGGGGAGGCAGGGGTTGGAAAAACAGCCATTGTAGAGGGTCTTGCTCAAGCCATTGTCCAAGGGGAAGTCCCCGACAATTTGCGCAACAAACGTCTCATATCTCTTGATTTGACTCTCATGATTGCAGGGACGAAATACCGAGGGCAATTTGAAGAGAGGATCAAAGCTGTCATGGATGAAATTAAAAAACATGGCAATATTCTCCTTTTCATTGATGAAATTCATACGATTGTAGGGGCTGGTGCTGCCGAAGGAGCTATCGATGCTTCTAATATTTTAAAACCGGCCCTTTCTCGAGGCGATGTACAATGTATCGGTGCCACAACACTGGATGAATATCGAAAACACATCGAGAAAGATCCAGCCCTCGAACGACGCCTTCAAAAAATCATAGTTCAACCTCCAAGCTTAGAAGAAAGCGTCTCAATCCTTGAAGGGCTGAAACCTAAATATGAAGAGCACCATAAGTGCCGCTATACAGAAGATGCCATCCGAGCTGCTGTCACCCTCTCAGACCGTTATATACCTGCCCGTTTTTTGCCTGACAAAGCTATCGACCTTCTCGATGAAGCTGGCGCCAAAGCCAGAATCGACTCGATGCACCAACCCGAATCATTCGCAACCCTGGAAGTGCAGATTGAGAGGGCAAAAAAAGACAAAGAAGAGGCTATTCAAAAACAAGAATACGAAAAAGCTGCCAAACTAAGAGACAACGAACGGACCCTAAGAGAAAATCTTCAAAAGACTCGTAGTGAATGGGAATCACACCGAGATGAGCATCAGCCGATTGTCGATGAAGAGGCGATTGCTCAGATCGTAGCCAAACAAACCAAAATTCCAGTCACTCGATTGACTCAAGGGGAGACGGAAAAAGTTCTCAAGATGGAGGATTTTCTCAAAACTCAAATTGTAGGACAAAACGAGGTGCTCGAAATCATCTGCAAAGCCATTCGAAGAAGTCGAGCTGACATCAAAGATCCAA
>JAGVDZ010000094.1 GCA_020058465.1 Parachlamydiales bacterium
GGATAGCTTTCGCTGCAACATCCACAGGTCATGCAAGTTGATAACTGATAAAGGGCCTGCTGTGTTTCTTGCGAGATATCTGGCCCAAACGTCTTCGGATCCCACGATCCTTCAGCAGGAATCCAGGCTTTAGCTTTCTCTAAAGCGCGAAACATCCGAGTACGATCTACAACCAAGTCTCGAATCAAAGGAAACTTGGTCAAAGGAGCTACCTGCATGGGTTCATTTGGCTTGTCTCGAAGATAGTTAGCAATGATCGCTGAGCAAGCTTGGCGAGGCCGTCCGTTGACGAGCATGGAGCAAGAGCCGCAAACTTCTTCTAAACACCCCTGCTCCCAAGCAATGGGTGTTGTCTTTTCTTGTTGGCGGTTGATCGGATTTGTTTGAATCCACATAAAAGCTGAAATCAAATTCATCGAAGGAAGCAGCGGTAGCTCAAATTCCTCCCAATATTGATGGCTCGGCACCCCTCGATACACCCGAAGAACCCATACAGTCATAAGGGCAGCTCAATCCGGTCTGGCAAATTTTCAATCAAAGGAGCCCCCTTCTTGGCATGCGTATAATCCCGTTGTACGGGCTTAAAGTGGCGCGTGTCAACTGGTTTGTATGAAATATCTGGACTTTGTGTTTTAGCATTCCAAGTTGCCATCGTCGTCTTCAGCCAATTGGCATCGTCTCTTGTAGGAAACTCAGGTTTATAGTGAGCTCCTCGAAACTCATTACGGAGTAAAGCTCCCTTCGTAATCACCCGAGCTAGCTCCAACATAGGCAATAATTGCATGGCAAATGTGAGGGTTTGATTTAAATGAAGCCCACGATCATCAAGCTGGATGTGTTGAAATCGCTCTTTAATTTCTTCAAGCTTAACAAGAGTCTTTTGAAGATGTGCATTGTCTCTTTTGACACTCACATACCGCACCATCCAATCAGCCATCTCCTCGTGAAGGCGATGGACATTTTCAGACCCTCGGCTCTCTAAGATGATTCGCCTTGCCTCCTTTTCTTGTTGAAGAGCCTCCTTCAATTTTGTTGGGTCAACATCGATCGATTCTGCATCCACGTAGCGGGCCACCTCAACGCCTGCGACAAGGCCACTAAAAATGCATGAAAGAAGAGAGTTGGCCCCTAACCGATTGGCCCCATGATATGAGTAGTCCGATTCGCCGATGTTAAAGCAGCCTTTCAAATTGGTCATCTGCCGATATCGGGTGAAGCGATCTGGATCATCAGCAGCTGGCCAGTCAACCCAAGCTCCCCCCATCGTGTAATGGAAAGCAGGAAAGATTCTCATGGGCTTTTGACGAGGGTTTTCCCCTGTGAACTTCTCGTAAATATCTAACACAGCCTCCAATCGTTTGAGTGTCTCTTCTGGTAGATGAGACACATCGAGATAGACCTCTGACTTCCCATCGATTCCGAGCCCTTCTTCACAGACGTGAAGGATCTCTCGAGCTGCAATATCTCTCGGCACCAAGTTGCCAAATATAGGATACATCGCCTCTAAAAAGTACCAAGGTTCCCCCTTTTGCCCACAAGGGTGGACTGTCCCGTCAGGAAAGAGGATCGTCTTAGAAGGGTTGCCGAACACCCAAATCCGCCCCCCCTCTCCTCTCAGACTTTCGCTCATCAACCTCATCTTATCTTCACCGGGAATCGCCGTCGGATGAATCTGGACGAACTCTCCATTGGCATATTGCATCCCTTGTAGGTAGAGGCGTCCATTGGCGGCCCCAGTACAAAACGTAGAGTTGGTCGATTTGCGATAAATAAATCCAATCCCTCCTGTAGCTATGACGACAGCGCTCGCCGTGAGGGTCGAAAGCTCCATGGAGACAAGATCTTGCACAACGATCCCACAAGAACGTCCCTGAGAGTCTTGAATCAGACGCAAAAACTCCACGTATTCATACTTCTGGATATTGCCTTTCACCTCATGACGTCGCACTTGCTCATCCAAGGAATACAACAGCTGCTGGCCCGTTGAGGCACCACAAAAAGCGGTCCGATCAAAGAGAGTCCCCCCAAACCTTCGGAACTGAATCTTCCCCTCTTCCGTCCTGTTGAAAGGACACCCAAACCGATCGAGCATTCTCAAAATCGCAGGGCCTGCAAGACACATCTCAACGATAGGAGGTTGGTCGGCAAGAAAATCGCCCCCCTTGATCGTATCGTAGGCGTGGATAAGAGGCGAATCTCCCTCATCTTTGCTGTTGATCGCTACATTGATGCCCCCTTGCGCACAGACAGAGTGAGACCGTCTGACCTTCGTCAATGAGACTAACTTGACAAATAGCCCCTTGTCGGCCAGCTTCATGGCAGCCGAAAGACCCGCTAAGCCCCCCCCTACAACAATCACCTCTTTCTTATGCATCTTGATTGGGTATAAAATATTTAAGAGCGCAAGTTCAACCAGTAACTTCCCCAGATAGAGACAAGCCCTAAGAAGCCGAGTAAAGAACAGCCGATCCAAACAATTGGACCCATTCTTCTTTGCCCAGCGAAAGAAAGAAGGTAGCCCCATGTCAGCAGAAAGGTCCAAAGGCCATTGCTTGCATGGTAGGCAGCCGCAAGGACAAACAGGGTGTAGGCCACTGTATAAAGAGGCTGCTTAAACGTATCTCTAACCATCAACAAAAAAGCAACTCCAGGACTTGGAGAGACAGCTAACACCTCATAAGGCTGCAGAGTGTAGCCCTCGAGTGCAAGAGTCCATTCGCTCTGCTGTCGATCCCTCAATTCTTCGATCGATCCAGAGATACGACTTGAAGCGGGCAAGGGGGCGGGGCAACGACCCTCTTTTGGGTCTAGACAAAGATAAAATCCCACCTCGTCAGAGAGTGTCGATAGCCCAACATCCGACGAAATCTTCGTGAGATACCACTTCTTTGCACCGATCTCAACCTCGGTCGGGCGATGCCAAAAGCGCATCTGCAACACGTGCAAAACAACGCCTACCAACAATATCCACGAGGAAATCCGTTGGAGACGGAACGCAAGGTGGCGAGAGTAAAAACCTAAAGAAGGCCTCGACCCATCGGAACGGAGGGGAAGACTTCGAGCGCTCAAAGCCCTCTTAACACCCCAATACCCATGGAGAACCAAGGGAACGGCGATGAACACTATCTCCACAACCTGCAGGTAGGGAACACTATGAATCAAATTGACAAGTTGCACAAAACCCTTGCCATGATCTCCAAGCCAAAGAGTCGCCTGCGAATTGACAACCAGATGCTCGATCAAATAGACAACTAAGGCAAGCCCCATCAAGGAGTGGAGCCGCCTCCATACAAAATCGGAAGAAAGTGTCTGTGAACCTGCCCGCATATGCCTCTGTCCACACTACAAATTTGCCCTAGGCTCTGTCAATGAAGAAAAAGGTGGACCCCATTTTCATAGGTGTAACGGGCAATGTCCTCTTCACTCTTATTGAGAAGAGACGCCAACATCGTCACCGTTTCCCGAACCCACGCTGGGTGATTGAGTTGACCTCGGTATCGTTGAGGCGCTAAGTAAGGAGCGTCAGTTTCAATCAGCATCTGGCTCAAAGGAATGTAGGAGACTGTTTCTCGAAGCTCCTTTGATTTTTTAAAGGTCACAATCCCACTGATTGAAAGATACCATCCAAGATCGAGGAGCTGTTTGGCCTCTTGCCTATTTCCTGTAAAGCAATGGACGATAGCTATCCCCTGATACCTCTCCTCTTTTGCAATCCGAATCAAATCAGAAAACGCGTCCCTACAGTGAAAAATCAGAGGTAGTTTCGTCTCCTGAGCTAGATGGAGGTACCGGCGCAGCCCTTCTATCTGTAGCTCTTTTGTCTCTCGATGAAAATGATAGTCGAGTCCTGTTTCGCCGATGGCAACAAAAGCACCTGTCTTGGCTGCCCTAGCAAACGAAAGAAAACTTTCTTCCGACTCTTCATGAATGATATGAG
>JAGVDZ010000022.1 GCA_020058465.1 Parachlamydiales bacterium
AACAGGTCGTCGATATCAAAGGTAGGAACGTGGCTTACTTTACCTCGATTGCTCGTCCAGACTCTTTTGTCGAGACCTTGAAAAAGAGTTGTTTTGTTGAGATTGTCGGTTCTTTAGAGTTATTTGATCATGCAGCTATCCAATCAAGTAAGCTGATAGCGTGGGCGCGCAGCATGAAATGTCGCTCTGCAGATTACCTTGTTTGCACAGAAAAAGACCGAGTCAAAATTGAGGCTGTGGAGGTTTCAATTCCCATTGTCTACGTGAAGGTGGGAGTTGTGGTGGCAAAGCCTTGTCATTCTCGTTGGAATGAACTTGTTGCAAGAGTCGTTTCATTGACAATGAGATCGGAGGATAGTATAAAACTTTTTTAAGTTGTTTGCCACCAGAGCTTGATCTGTTCCCACCAAGTGAGCTCAATTGATTCCTTTGCAAGGAGGGGCACTTCGATCAAGGGTCCGTTGAGAGTGTCGACAAGTTGAAGTGTGCCTATAATGTCCCCCATTTTAATGGGCAGACAAAGAGGCTGCCAGTGGATTGAAGCCTTATAGCTGGGCTCTTCAGAAGGATAGAAAGAGACTTTCAGATCTAAGGCGGGGCTGGCTTGAATAGGATGATTCAGAATCGTCGAAGGACGGGTAAAAAAATGCTCGGGTCCAAAGAACCGTTTTTCAATTTTTTGTTCAGCAAACGCAGCATCAAAAAGGCGCTTGGCATCAAGGTAACGAGCTTTTGAACTTGGTTCACCGAGTAAGACAGCGATCAGCTCCCGATCTTCAACTTTCGCCGCCGCGATGAGCGTATATCCTGCTTTCGAAGTGTAACCTGTCTTCATTCCAATAGCCCTAGGATCGAAATAGGGACTTTGTTTACGGATGAGGAGATTGGATTGGATAAGTTCAAAAGGCTTTTGCTTGTTGCTTTTTGGTTTTATATAGCTCGTTGTCTGCACGATTTTCCTGAGCACGTCTAACTTGAGTGCCTCCGATGCGATGAGAGCCAGGTCGTATGCTGACGAAAGGTGCTCTTCGTGGTGGAGGCCGTGTGGATTTTGCAGGGTCGTATTTTGACACCCAAGCGAGTTTAGATAGCGCCCGAATTCTTCCATAAAGATTTCCATGGAGGGAGCAAGGCCAAAGGCGATCGCATTGGCAGCATCGTTGCCCGAAGAGAGAAGCAGCCCGTAGAGAAGATCTTGGAGGAGAAGCGTTTCCCCCACCACAATGCCCATTTTGGTCCCATCCGTAGCAAGTTTGTAGCGGTGTATTTCTTGAAGGTATTTATGGGTCAGGGCTTCTGGGGTGACCGTAATGGTCTGATCGATAGGGGATCGACTGACGGCAAATAGAGCCGTTGCAATTTTTGTCACGCTCGCTGGGAAGGCTTTTTCATGTTCCTTCTTGCTGAAGAGCACTTTATGATTATCAGCTCTCATCAAGATAGCTTGTTTAGCTTGGACCTCCACCTGAAGAGGGGTTGCTTGTAAAGAAAAAGTAAAGAATAGAGCGAGCCAGGGGGGTAGTTGACAAGCTTTATTTTTTCGTTTAGGATGGGTGAGTGGCTCGGGACGGATGGGGGGGAGGGTTCTGCGATGATCAATCCGGTACGAATCGAGGAGATGTACAAGGAATTTACGACCAATCTTGGCAAATGGGCCCATGATGGGATCATCACTGTGGATCTTCCCTTTCTGCAAGGGTCGGGGCTCCTGTCGGCTCTGCAGGAGGGTTCTCAAGAACCAGAAGATCTGACGCAATACTTCCATGTAGTCGAAAGTATAGAAAAAGTAACCCTTTTTAACGAACAGTTTGTGGTATGGATTATTCCACGTATGGAGGAAGAAAAGGCGTTGACATACGTGCTGATCGCTTCCAGCCAGGGAGAAAAAGTGCAGCTGGAAATCGTATTTGTGACTCAAGGTGTGTACAATACGCCCCGCTATGTGTTAAAAGTGCTACAACATTTTTTGATCGATATGTTAGACACCGAAGCAACGTTAACTTCGTTTGAGAAAAAAAAACCCTAATGCCACACATCACTTCACATTCGGACCTGTAACTTCCCTCCTACCCGTGAAGAAAAATAGGAAGAAAATATAGAGGACCGGTATTATACTGGCGCGGATTTAATTTAACTCCAAGGGGGGGTACTATGAATTCTATCGGTTCTGGACAGAGTTCGCTGCCACTGGAGTGTGGGCAGTGGTTTGTTTTTACTGCAGAGGGTAGAGGATTTATTGGCCCGTTTAGGGTAATCACGTCGGTTGATACTCGTGATCGATACAACCTTATGGATACTCAAGGGGCAATTGTTCTCTATCACTCAGGCAGGGTTGGGCTTGAGGCTCTGCCTTTGAATTATACTGTGAGACTGTTGGATGCAGACGAGATCACTCGAAGATTAGGTGACAGAGTCGACGCTTTGCGAGCCCAATACTTAGTATGGAAAGAGGTGTTTGTTCTGGGTGACTACCTCAACGAATTGTTGCGCGCTAATTCATCTGAAGAGGAATCATCTCCTCGAGATGATCTAATAGAGACTGAGCATATTGCGTAAATATTGCTAGTCGCACCTTTTTTGGTCCTTCAAAGAGTTGTTCCTCCTGGGGTTCGTTTTGCTGCAAAAAGGGGTTTAGTACAGCAATTCCAGTGCAATAATTTTTTGCGCCGAGATAGGAAAAAAGTTAGCGATGTCCAGCAATTTTTAGAATTTAAAAAGTCTCTACAATTCCAGCAGAGTAGCCTCTGTTCGACTCTTGAGAAAATATGGGGTGTTTAGCTAGAATCGGCGAGCAGGTTGTATTGTTCTAGGGCTCTTTCATTTATGTGGTATTCCCCTCCCTACTTTCTTTCGGTTCTTGTCTCCTTGTTAGGTATTGTCTTCTTCGATGTGGGGGCTTTGCCTTATACACCCAACATGACTTCAGAGAATCTCCCAATTGACAGGGTAAAGGAAAGGGCTTTGGAAAGCTCAGATCTGAGACCAGGCGCTGGAACGGAGGGGTCTCTGCCAGAAGAGTTAGGCTCTCTTTTGCGAAAGGATGTGGACGCAGAGGCTGCAAGCCGGGAGCAGAATTGGGTGGCTTTGTTGCAGGAAGCCCAGATGCTGCAAGATACCTGGGCAGTGATTGACTATGCTGGCATGCTTGCAGAATCTGCTGTCGATGTGGTCACTGCTGATGAGGCGGCATTCCTTTTGGCCAAAACTTACCTAGACCATGGGCATTGGCAAATTGCGAATGTTTGTTTTGCCAAGT
>JAGVDZ010000163.1 GCA_020058465.1 Parachlamydiales bacterium
CTCTCCCTCAGCTATAGGCCTGAGCTATGGGTTTCTCAAGAGAGGGGAGATGGCATCTAGGGCAAAGCGACGTGTACAATATCGAAAAGAAACCGATAGCTTTGGAGTCGAGAATGTTCCAAAATTCGCCTACTTTGGAGCCGAGACACAAAGAGCTGCCTTACACTTTGCCATCGGCAAGGACAGGATGCCAAAAGCGGTGATCCACGCCTTGGCCCTTGTCAAAAAGGGAGCTGCCTTGGTCAACCTAAAGCTGGGTCGCCTAGATTCTGATAAAGCTAAGTGGATCATCCAAGCTTGTGAAGAGCTGCTCGATCATAAACTAGAGGCCCATTTTCCCCTTAAGGTATGGCAATCAGGTAGCGGCACTCAGACGAACATGAATGTCAATGAAGTCATCGCACACCGAGCTTCTGAATTGGCCGGCTTTGCCTTGGGAACCAAAGGGCCCATTCATCCCAACGATCATGTCAACATGTCCCAGTCCTCCAACGATGTTTTTCCGACTGCCATGCATATTGCAGCAGCTTATGCTGTGCAACACGGTGTTTTACCAGCTCTCGAAAAAATGATCAGAGGGCTACAAAAAAAAGTATCCCAATTTCGATCGATCATCAAGATTGGACGAACGCATCTTCAAGATGCCACCCCCTTAAGCCTTGGCCAGGAATTTTCAGGCTATGTCGCCCTGTTGGAACAGGCTCGAGGCACCCTTATGTCTTCCCTACAAGGTCTCCATCTGCTCGCGATTGGAGGCACTGCTGTCGGAACAGGGCTCAATGCCCCTGCCCATTTTGGAGACCTCGTGTCGTTAGAACTGTCCAACCTTACAGGGCTTACCTTCCTCTCCCACCCTAATAAATTTGCAGCTCTTTCCTGCCATCTCGAGCTTCTCGTCGCCAGCTCTGCTCTTAAGGTCTTAAGCTGTGCTCTTATGAAGATTGCAAACGATCTTCGTCTCCTCGCATCAGGACCCCGATGCGGCCTCGGGGAGTTGATATTGCCCGCCAATGAGCCCGGCTCCTCGATCATGCCAGGTAAAGTTAATCCAACCCAGTGTGAAGCCCTCACGATGGTAGCTACACAAGTGATTGCAATCGATCAGGCAATCACCATTGCCTCCACCCACGGCCACCTTGAACTAAATACATTTAAACCACTGATAATCTACAATTTTCTTCATGCAACCACGCTATTGACAGGGGCAATGGGTCTGTTTTTGCGCCACTGTATTCAGGGTATTCAAGCCAATCGAACACAGATTGCAAAGCATCTTCAACGCTCTTTAATGCTCGTGACGGCCTTAAGTCCTCACGTTGGATATGACATAGCAGCGAAAGTGGCCAATATGGCTTATCAACGCAATCTTTCCTTAAAAGAAACATGTGTCGAACTGGGTCTGATGACAGCCGAAGAATTCGATCGAAAGGTCGATCCCAAAAAGATGATTTAAGATAGAATGCCCTCACTTCAGTATGATTTGGGTCTTGTCTCTCCTTATTGGAACACTTTCTGCCACCGTATATGAGCCCCTTACCCTGTCGTGGAAGGAAGGGTACGAGTCGGGACACTCCGATTGGACTCTTGAGGAGCTCGGGGGTCGTCGCTTTCATTATGATTCACGCTGGGACCACAGCTGGCACCAGGCCTTGGAAGTAAGCCAGATCTATCGAGACCTTTTCTTTTCTTTGAGAGGGGAGGGAGCCCTTTTTGGACGAGGCTCTGTCAGAACAACCTGGCATCGTCCTGACCTAACGAGTAACGAGATCCATGTAGATCTTCAAAGCGATAGCTGGACCTCTCGAGGAGAAGCTCTTTTCGGCTGTGGTGTTGATCTCACAAGTGGGCGCACCTATCAGACCTTTTTGACCCCCCTTGTTGGCTACCTGGGGGCCTATCGAAATGAACAGACCCAACATAGCACGACCTTCCAAGAGGGGGCACTCTCCTTTTCCTTTGTATCGAACCCCTCGTATCGCTACCTTTGGTTTGGCCCCTTGGTGGGAGCTGCCCTCTTCATGCGCCCTTATGAAACCTGGACACTCGATCTCATCTACCGGTATCAGTGGAGGGCGTTATCGATGCGAGGGACCCTCTCCGAAAGGGTTTTGCAAAGTGAAGAGCTCACCCTTTCCGAAAGACCCTTTACCTATCGCCATGGGGATGCCTTTGCTCATCTGGGCAACATCCAAACAAAGTGGCGGCTAGGATCACGAGTTTGGTGGGGTCTGAGTGGATCCTTCAGCTATGCCGAAACAGCCCGCTCGAAGGGTGTGCGAGGTGCCGACATCCAAGAAGGCACATTATCACTCCAACAAAGCAGCTACACCCTTTCCCTTCTTCTATCTTGGTATCTATGACAAAGATTTGGATCATCGGCCCCCATGCTCTCGATGTCGCTTTGACGACCCTTCCTGAACAAGTGGTCCAAATTTGGATTGGAGATCAAAAACTCAGCCCTTGGAAGGCAAGGGCGGACAAACTTGGCATTCCGTGTCTTTCCATGTCCAAACACAAGTTAACTCAACAAGTCGATACAGAATCACACCAGTCATGTATTGCCGAAGTGAGGGTGTCGCCTCCTTGTGATCTTTCTGAATTTTTTGCATTGTACTCGGATCCAAAACCTCTTTTAATTTTAGATCAAATTTTTGATCCTCAGAACTTTGGTGCTATTTTAAGGAGCGCTGAATGTTTCGGTGTCCAGGGTGTGATTTGGTCCAAAAATAGGGGTTGTGGAGTGACCCCTCTAGTGTCCAAAAGTAGTGCTGGGGCAAGCCTTTTGGTGCCCCTTGTCCGCATCTCCAACTTAGCTCACGCAGTGGATGTGCTCCACCAACAGGGCTATGTAGTTGCAGCGACCTCTTTGAGTCAAAAAAGCGTTTCTCTCTATAGTTTCGATATTCCAGAAAAAATAGCTTGGATCATCGGATCTGAAGGGGAGGGGGTGCAGCCTCTTTTAAAGAAGAAAGCCGACTACGAGGTGATGATCCCGATGTGTGGAACCATCTCTTCGTTAAATGTGGCCCAAGCAACGACGGCCCTATTGTCCCATTTTCGCTATTTTCACCCGATCTGATAGAGGACCTCTAAGCCTAAGATCAAGATGGCCAATATTCCTATGACGATCAAAACTCCACTGCCGCCACCTACAATGCGCCTTGCTTCAGGGTACTGTTTGCGCTTGACCCAAACCATCAAAGGGGGAAGCAGTCCAAATAAAAGAGCGCAACTGACCCCTCCGGCATAGCTTAAAGCCGTTAAAAAAAGATCTGGTTTACTCATTGCGATCATCAAGGGAAGCCCAAAGGTCAAAGCGCATAAGGCGATACGGTTTTTTCCTTTTTTAGACCAGTGAAGGCCGTCGGCTAAAAAGTCGAAGAAAGAAAGAGCCAGAGGGATAAACGAGGTCGTCATGGCAAAAAAAGCAAAATACTGACCTATCTCGACGACCCAAGAGTTTTGTAAATGATACTTTAATGGAAAGATGGCATTATAACCTTGCCGGGCTGCTTGAACAAGGCCGTGAGCCCCTTCAGCAGGCACGACTCCCAAAATGACTACTTGCCATAGGCTGTATACTAAAAAAGGGATGAAAGAGCCCCACAAGATCGCCCGTTGAATCCTCGGCACATCTCGATGCATATATTGGACAAGAGTTGGGATAATCACTTGGTAAGTAAACGCTGTGAAGAGGATGGGGATGGCAAGCGGTGCTTGTTGCCAATGATGGGCTTGTAACAGTGTCGATTGGATGAATGGCAATGCGGTGATAACAAACGCTACATAGCAGATAGCAACACCGGAAATTAAAAATAAGTTTAATCGATCTACAATGCGAGTTCCTAAATAAACTACCGGCAACACACATATCGTGTAGATCAACATGGAAAAAGGACGGGGACCTGGGAGAAAGAGGAGTTCTTTGAATACATCGCCCCCTCCGGAAGAATGGGCTACCATGACAGTTAAAAACAAAAATAGATAAACGACCCAGGCTAGATAGCGACCAGGTCGACCGAGGGTATGATCAGCCATCGAAATAAAACTCGTATCGACCGGCATAGCCAACGATGTTTCCACAAGCAAAAAGCCGGTCAAGAGCATGAACAGCCAGCAGAAGAAATAGATGACCAAAGAGGGGAGTAGCCCCCCTTCTGCCGTGGCGACAGGGAGGGCTAGCATACCCACCCCAATCGTTGTTCCAGCAACGAGGAGAGTTCCTCCGAGTAAATGATTTTTAGAATAGATCAGACGCATGAAGCCTATTGATAGAGGATCGATAAATTTTTTGTCGATTTTTTTATAAAAAAGGAGTATGATGAACGGGATTTTATATGTGACTTTATGAATGCTTTAACACCTTCAGACGAGCGGGAGCTTCTGGTGGCATCGCCACCGTCGTACAAGGTTCCGATGCATCTAAAAGAAAGAATTTGGCGCGTTGTGTTTTTGGTGTTATCGATCTGCATCGTGCCGATCGGTCTTTACCGGGTTCTGCATTGGGCTGTTGGAAAATGCATTGTGCCTGTCACCAGCCGCTATATTGCCTCAAAATTTTGCAACGTTGATTTTGAGAGCCTTTCTCAAGGACGCCAGAATCTTTTATTAGGTTTCACATTCAATAGCATGCCGTTTGTTGGAGAGAGAGTTACAATCGAGAGTGCTTACGGCGATCGTATCGATGCTATGATCCTTCATAATCAATCGGTGCCAGATTCAGAAAGATGGTTGGTTAAAGCCCACGGCAATGCAGAGCATTATGAAATGCAGGGTCTCGGTTTTTCGATATTTCCACTGTTAGCAAAGACCAGCGCTCATGCTATTCTTTTTAATTATCCGAATGTTGGAGAAAGTTCAGGTTGGCTCACTCGAGGCTCTATGCAGAGTGCTTACGAAGCCGTCTTGCGATATCTTGAGGATTCGAAGCGTGGGCTCGGCGCGAAAGAAATCGTCATGGACCACTATTCGATAGGAGGAGGGGTGGGGAGCGATACGCTCCGACAACATCGATATCAAGAGGGCATCAAGTATGTAGCCATCTACGACCGTACCTTTGGGAGCCTAAGTCAGGTGATCAAAGATATGTTTTGTTCTTACATCGGATCGATTCTTAGTTGGCTTACAGCTATTTTGGGTTGGGACTTTCGTCTAGTTGAGCACATTAAGGTAACAAAAGTCCCATCCATTGTACTCCAAAGTCATGACACTCCGAGA
>JAGVDZ010000037.1 GCA_020058465.1 Parachlamydiales bacterium
AAATGAACTCAAAAGTGGGTTTTTGACAGTGTCGGCGACGCCTGGAGTTCATCTTTCTTGATGTCGCTAAACTTTTTAAGGTTAGCTGCTTCAGAAAGATGAATCCAAGCTACTTCCTTGTCAAATTTCCAAATCTTGAATTCATTTGTGTATATCAATGGATTCCTCAGCACAAATTGTGTCTCCAATCTGAAAGTCACGTTTGGTATTCACTAAGAGGAGCGACACAAGAGCTCTACGAAAGGGAGGAAAATCCGTTGGCGTCTCTTAAACAAAAGGGGGTATCATAGGGTATTGATGACAAAAAATAAACCCCCGAAAAAACTCGCAAACAACTCGATGCCAAAAGACATCGGGGTGCATTTTTTTAAGAAAATTGGTGCTGGCATTAACCCGAGCGCTCAAAAGGTGACAAAATGCGCTAGCGAGGCTTTGCCGAATTGATTTCCAAATCGCAGCCAGCAGGCTATACACAAATGAATTCAAAATTTGGGCATTTGACAAGGAGGTAGCCTGGAATTCATCTTTCTGAAGCACCTAAACTTAAAAAGTTTAGCGATACCAAGAAAGGTGAACTCCAGGCGTCGCCGACACTGTCAAAAACCAACTTTTGAGTTCATTTGTGTATATAACTATCACTATTCAAATAATAAACAAGTTGCCAGTAATTAAAATTATTTATTAAAATCGAGTTATAGAGACAAGCTGGGAGTTTGTCTCCGCAAGAGGTTATGGGCCAAAAGTGCACTTGCACCCTCCGCGGGTACGCGGAAAAATTCTCTGGCGTAGTAGTTTAGATAAGTGCAGTCAAAAAACAGCGTTCGATATGGAAAGACAACCATCAGGCCATCAACCCAAAGAGGGAGTTTCTATGCAGGACATCGAGCACTTTGCTAAAAAGCACACGACAGAGGTCTTTTCGATTTTAGCCCTTATTATCGCAATGGTATCGAGTGCTTTCCATTTTTTTACGGGCCCTGGCCTGACGATTGTATTCACAACGGTGGGAGCCATTTTGGCGATTCTGTTCCCAGCACCGATTCAAAAAGGGTTGAGACAGCTTTACCAATTTACCTATAGACAAGATAAGACGACAGAAATCGTCCTTGGGGCCGTGAAGATTATCGTCGCCATCTTCATCCCTTTTCTTTATTTCGGCCTCATCGGACTCTTAGCAGGGGGCTCGTACCACTACCATATCCACAGCTCCAGACATGCTCGCTTTGAGCGTCGTGATAACAACACCCACTCCAATCATACAGGCGATGAACACGACTAATTCCAAATATCAAAAACAACCGGAACAATTGGCATAGTTCGAGCCTCTCACATGACTTCCAACCTATTATCTCCATTCACTCTATAGCTCACTTTGTTCTCTTCCTCGTCTTGAACATGTACAGTCGACCGTTCTGATAGACCCAGAGTATACCCATATCGTCCCGGAGCCACTTGCGACCATACTGGCTGTATTTCATGTCTACGCCTGACACCTAGGATTTGTCGCCTGAAGATATACTTCTTTCCAGTACAGGAATTTACGCCAGCTTTTCGAAGAGCCCCCACCACTAGATCGTTGGCTTTGTTGGCTGCTTGCACGATTGGAGGTCCGTAGAGAACATTGAAGGAATAGGCCTGCTCCTGTTTTAGATCCTCAGTAACACTTCCGAAAGAAAGGAGGTTGCCCTCCCTCACATAATAGGAAGTATCCAACTGAGCTCCCCGATAAATCATTGCTGTAGCTTCAGTGGAGTTCCCATCTTCGATGGCCTTGGCAAGCTTCCGAAATAGCGCTCTGCTGTCCTGAGGATCAATTAGATCGCGCATCTTTGAAAGACTCTCTTGGCTTGGCCCCACAAGGTTGGGTTGAAAAATCTTATACTGAACGACATTCTCAATAGTCGCGGAAGTCCCAATAGAATTGATCAAACGGATATAGCTTCTTTTATCAACGCTGTACTCTTCCCCACCAAAGTCAACAGTCATTGAAAGACCGAATAGCCACGCAAAGAACTGGGTGATGCAATTGTTATAAGAGTTGACATTTCCTACGTAATGAAAATCCTTGGCAATATAAAGCCGTTGCCAACTTACTGTTGTATAGATCATCATTTTACCTTAAATATTTTAAAAAATCAGTTTAACTAACTTTAGTTTATAAGTAAATGATATATACACAAATAAACTAATACCATTCGCACGAAATAAATTCATATTTAACTGCGTCGGTTTAGCAACAAACTTTTGAGTTCATTTGTGTATATATGAAACTACACTGAAATATTCATGCAACTAGAGCTAGAGACCTTGACCCTTTTTTGCCTCAAGAAATCGTTCTAGGGAGGTCCCACTTTGAGAAAAGCTTTGGGAAAGAGATGCTGCCACCTCTTTACCCTCGCTCGACTTTAAAAATCGATCCAACTCAAGCCAAGCCACCTTCTCTGCCTCCACGTTCATAAGGGCTTTTTCTAAAAAGGCGATTCTCAATAAGTTGGCTCCATAAAGATAGGCAAATGTCTGCTTCTGACCCCCCAAGGACTCTTTGAGCTCTTGAGATTTCAAAAGGGCCATTTGCAACTCTCGCTTTTCAATTAAAATTGAAACCTCAGCAAAAGTGCCATGAAAAGGAAGATCTTGTTTTATGTACGCAATCGGTTTTTCAGCTAAGCGTGAAGCTTCGGTAGCTTTACCATCTCGTAGCAACTTTTCTACAGCCAAGGCCGCCCACTTAAGTTGCCCTTGTTCTCGGAATAATTGCATCCACGATTGAGTGTCTTCTGGTCTGAGCGGGTATCCATTGAGCTGACTTAACGCCTTCTTAAATTGCTCCGAAGAATCTTTCATCGGGGCCGCATAAAAATATCCAACAAGGATCGCTACACCGGCCAGCAACGCACCCAAAGAGACCCACCAACGACGACCTAACATAAGAATGCCTCCCTTCAAAGACGATGTCTCCTATTTTACCAAACTTATGAAATATATACCGCACACGGCTTGAAACTTGAATTTTGCCAGCGTCGAATAACCACTAAATTTGGGACTCGCCTTCATAGCTAAGCTTTTTAAGTTTAGCTACTTCTGACAAGAAAAAGCCTGACCAAAATTGAGGGGGGCTTCCTTGCATCAATCCTGCTCTACGTACTAATTTTTTAATTGACATTCCATAGTATCATAAATCCGGTCCATCGCAGAGACAGTCTGATCCCATGTATAATATTTTAGAGCCAAGTCTCTTGCTGATAGCCCCATCTTCCTTCTCTCTTCGGGATGATCCAAGAACCAAAGAACCCGATCAGCCACATCCTGAGGGGACAGTGCAGGCACCAAAAACCCTGTCACCCCATGGATACATATCTCGCTAAGTCCTCCCGTCGGAGTTGTCAATAAAGGTTTACCAAGCCCTGCCGCTTGTAGAGATGCTTGTGAAACCCCTTCATTGGATGTACTCAACAATACAAACAAATCCAAAGCTTGGATTCCGACCAGGGGCTCTTCTAGATGACCTGTGAACGACACCACTCCATCAAGACCTAATGTTCGTGCACGTTGTCGATAGATTTGTTCGTGACCCCCTCCGATCACAAACCACTTAATCTCTCGCTTATTTCGGAGAAGATAAGCTGCCTCCAATAAATCAAAAAGCCCCTTCCAAGAGCGCATGACGCAGACGGTGCCTACCACAAAGTGATCTTGCTTCAAAGCCCACTGCTTTTGAAACGCCTTGACTGGAGCATCATCGACTCTAAGCCTTGCAACATCGATGCCTGTCACCACACACTGACATTTAGAAAGGGACTTTCTAGCTTTAGCAGCAATGTGGGGCAATATAGTTGAACAAGTACCCACAACAAAATCAGCTAATAATCCGTAAAGAATCCAGGCATTGACGCCACCTCGAATAGGCGCCGAGATATGGCGTGTCCTTACAATCGACACCCGGCAAAAGCGAGCGGCTAATCCTCCTATCCAGGCATCGAGTGATGAGTGCGTATGCACAATACCGATATGACACCGCTGAATCATCCAAACGAGTCTCATGAACGTTTGAATCCATCTAGATTTGCGAAAATCCAATTCTTCAACCTCAAATCCACAGGCTCGAGCCCGCTTCGCTAAGACTCCACCTCTCATCACTCCAAGGTATACCTTGTATCCCAACGCAGTCATGGCTTGCATTTCCTTGAGGATCCTCATCTCTTGGCCGCCCCAACCTGTCGATGCTTCCAAGTGTAAAATATGGGTCTTTTTCATAAGCCGGTATCAGTTTGTACTTGTCGGTGCAGTCGTTTATGTCCTGAGGAAAAAGAGAACTCCTGGAGCTTGGATACTTCGATCCAAAGGTGACCTTCTACATTCACTTTATCTTCCAATACAAGATCAAACAAGTACGGTGTTAAAATGGCTTTAAATGAAGTGAAAAACTGTGTTTCAATCCTGCCTCGACCTCGATATTGAATCCTCTCACCGAACCAAGAGGCCACGTGCTCAATGGCCTGGGTCTTTAAATACAGCCCGTCGATATAAGGGAACTCATAGAGGTGGGCCATGAGCCCTTTAGCTGGCCTTTCCCGAATGAGGATCTCCTTACCGGCTGAAATCAAGAGAACACAACGGTGAATGATCTCGGTTTTTTTTCTTTCTTTGCGCAAGGGTAAAACTGTCTCTATCCCTTGTTTTCGAGCCAAACAACCTTGTTGTAAAGGACAGTCATGACATTTTGGCATGGGCGTACAAACACAAGCACCAAGCTCAATTAAGGCCTCCATAGTCACCCAAGGAGACTCACCTTGCAGCAAAACATCGACAAACCCCCGAATAGCTTGTGTCGACACTTTTGTATCCAACCGATTCTTCCACCCCCAAAGTCTTGAGATTACACGAGACACATTGCCATCGATCGCAGCTGCTTTTTGGTGGAATCCGAAGCTTAAAATGGCCCCCTCTGTATAAGGGCCAATGCCAGGGATTGATCGAAGCTCTTTGCCGGTTTCAGGAAGCTTACCCCCAAATTTTTGGGTAATGAGGATCGCCCCTTCGTGAAGGGCCAATGCCCTACGATAATATCCAAGCCCCTCCCAAGCCTTCAACACTTGAGAGGAAGAAGCTTGAGCCAAAGTCTCAATCGTGGGGAATAAATCCATCCATCGATTAAAGTAGGGCACAACAACCAGGGCTCTTGTTTGTTGA
>JAGVDZ010000073.1 GCA_020058465.1 Parachlamydiales bacterium
CCACTTACTTTCTTTGAGGGTTTGGAAGGAGGGTTTGTCTCCTTGATTGAGTCGCCAACGAATATAGGCTTCACACTGAGAAAGAAAGGAAGAGGAAACTTTGTCTGGAGTGTACATCGTCTCAGTTCGGATTAATCCAAAATGGGTGATTAAGACGGCAAGGATTGTTTCACTACCTAAAGCCAAGAGGCGGACATCTTGAATAAAATCTTGATCAAACCGAGGGGAGGAAAGAAAGACAGCCGAGCGAGATAATGAAGCCAAAGTGGATGCAGCTTTATGCAGGCAGTGGGCCACTTCTTGACTATCCTTTATAAACAGCTGAGCGATGAGCGATTCTTCTTCTGGAGACAAAGGGGCAGGCTCCTGACACTGGTGTTCTATATAGAAAAAGACCCCCTTTTCCGTCGGCACCCTCCCCCCTGACGCATGGTGCTGAACTACGTATCCTTCCTCTTCCATTTTGCTTAAATAATTCCGGATTGTAGCTGAGCTTAAAGACGCAAATCCATGGTCTTGAATAGTTTGAGATCCAATTGGCTTACCTGTTTTGAGATAAAGATCGACCAAACCCAGAAGAACCGCTTTTTCACGGTCTGATTTAGGTAGTTTTTTCGTTGGGATGGGGCGGTACAAAGAAGGTTTTGTCATACTCGCCTCGATTATAGCAGAGAGAGAGTCCCCGGGACAACTGTTTTTAGCAGTCTGTCCAATTGATTGCTTGCGATGTCTCTTAATTTATTGATTTAAAGCTATTTATGAATTATAGAGTGCAAGAGGGTCGGGAGGAGGTCGGCGACGTTGGGGTGCCACGACACCCCTCTTGTGTAGACGAGATGGGAAGCAACGTAGCAGGCAATCATGGCTTTTTGATGGATAGGTGGAATTTGAAAGAGTTGTTGACGAAACTTAATTTTAAGCAAAGGGGGACAGGCTTGTAGGAATACCTGGATGAGAGGGCTATTTGGATCTTTGGGTAGCTCTATAGATTCTAAGTAGTCTAGTATCTGATATTTATATAAGTTAATTTGTTTCGAGATAGCCTCAGAGATGTCGGTGAGAAAGCCCCCTTCTTCTCGGTGAGTTTTGAGTAGGGTTTTAACTTCATTGAGAGCTGCTGTTTTGATGATTTCCAAAACCTCTTGGACGTAGGTTGGTTTCTCTTGTAGGAATGATTGAGGTTCCATGACAAGTCCTGCGAGGACCTCGAAAGAAGAGCAGATCACCCCCCCTTTATTGCAGGAGCTATCTTTGAGGATGAGGACGCCGAGTTTTTCAAGAGCTTTTCTTGCTTCAGCTGTCAGGTAGAGGTTGGCCCCTTCCACAATGGCTTTCGCAGTGGGTCTTCCCGTTGTATCCAAGAAATTTTGATAATTCAGCTCGTTGAGAGTACGAGGTCGTCCTCCGGCAGGGATGAATACGTCAGCTTTAGCTTGGTGAACATTGGTTCTAAAAAGATGATTCATTTCGTTCCCGGAAATCCAGTGCTCTACCAGCGTCCCTTTTTCATTTTTCCAACAAAGGGTTTGTTGTGCGTAGGCGCTGGATTCTTTTTTTTGAGTCAGATCGAGCAGGTACCCTCCTAGATGGAGCTTTGGGTGAGGGTAATGACAGATGGCTTTACCCTGATGAAATAGGTCTGCCATAGCATTCAAATCAAGCCCTTCTGGATCATAAATGGTCCCTGACACGTCGGTGAGAGCGACTAATTTGGCAGTTTTGGGGTAAAAGCGTTGGAGATTCAGGATCTGATTCCCGGCGACATCGCCATCAGGACCCCCCGAAATTTTGACAGTGAATGAATCTTTGTCTGGATCGATCCCTAGGTAGATCAATATTTCATGAAGATAGACATTGATTCCATAGGAAGTCACGCCGAACTCTTTGTGGTTGATCCCATCTTTAGGTTTGCTCGTCATGAACGAACGTTTCGGCTTATAGTGTTGAGCTTCGGCATAGTCGACAATCCAACAGATCATCTCATTCGACATATTTTCGTCGGGACCGAGGTAAATGTATTCAGGACGCTTCCAATAGTCGACGATCGACGTCTCTTTTAGGTTGCCTGCATCGTCGCAGTTGATAAGAGACATGAAGCTTTGGATAAAAGATCTTTGAGACCTCTGTAGAAACGCTTGCTTGTGCTCTCTATTGAATATTTTGACCTTTTCGTGAATCAAGGCAGGGTGGGTCTGCATTTCTTGCAGCTCATTTTGAAACATGGAAACTTCTTTATTAAAGACCTCGAAAGGTTTTAATAAGATGGCTGGTTTGGCCCCCCCTTCGGGGATGTCTTTATTTTTTTTCTGTTGTGTGTAGGCGAGATGATAAGCTTCAGAAAAGATTTGCGTTCTTTCGTTGTGATATTGTTCCATCCTCTCAGGGTAAATGGTTCTGACGCCCCCTCTTGCTAAATCTTTAAAGCGGACATGAAACCCTAAGAAATGGAGTCCACGGATGAAAAAGATGCCGTAGGGGAGTTCTGGGAATTTGTCTCTACGATCGTAGGGGAGCTCTTGGAGGTAGTCGGGAGAGAGGCGGAAGGCAAAGGCGGTCTTGTTGGGTAAATAAAAGTTCGTTTTAAGGGTGGAGTCGATCATGAAGAGGGCTTGCTTAAGGATATGACGTCGCCTTGTATCGTAGGCTGCCTGTCCTGTGTCGAGCTCTTCGATGAGGGGCAACATTTGGGACTTGAGCGTTGTATAAGCTTTGATATCATTTGTTGTAGGGTGAAATTTGAGGGCAAATGCGGCGCAAAGCTTAGCGGTGAGTTCAGGATGGCGACAAAAGCCCTCTACGATATGGTCAAGTGAGTAGAGGTTAGGATCTGAGGGGACGAGAGCTTGGTGGACAAAGCTAATGAAGTTACGGACGAGATGTCCTTCATTGCCTGTGATGACTTTAGGTTGGACGAGTTTTAAGCTAATGTCATCGACATCTTCAAAAAAGTGAAGGAGACAAAGTTCTCTTACGAACTCCTCAAGATTGGCCTCTTCCCAGGCAGCTTTGCCATTCCTTCCATGAAGGCCTAAAGAAAGAAGCAAGATATTATTGGGGCTATAAGGATCAATATAGGTGGCTACGACCTTTTGCATAGCCAGATGATGGGCTTGGACGACCTTGGCAAGCCGGTAGAGAAAGCTTGATTTAGGGACGTTTTTCCAGGCTAGGACCAGTTGTAGGGAGGGGGCTTCTTTTTCTTGCCAATCTAGATGGCGTTTCAGATCGTATTGACAACTGTCTTTTGTTTTAGCCCGAACAAAAAGGTCGAGAGCAATCCTTAAGCGCTCTTGTGTCAAGGATCTGATGAAACGGGTGGGAAGAGCTGGCAGCTGATTTTCTAGGTCGGGGTTGGGGTGTCCTTGTTGGAGCTGAGAGGTGAGTGCAGCCTTTTCTCGGGATGAGAGTTTTTCTTCTTCCACATCGAAAAAATGGAGCCATGTGATACGTAGGAGCTTAGTTTCTCCGAGAGGAGGGGCGTTCGACTTGAAGGTTCTGTAGTAGCGGATGGCGTAGTTTGTACATCGATTGAGAACGAGAAGGTCGGCATCGGGGCTATCGAAACAAAGAACAAAGGCTGTTTCTTTGATATGGATCAGGGAAAAGTGGTCTTGAAGAGAGAAGCTCAAGAGGTTTCGGGCAATGAGGAGGCGAATATTGAGGGCAATCTCATTTTGAAAGCTTTTAGGCATATGCTCTTCAAGCCAACGGAAAGCTTGTTCAAAAGAGCGAGCTTCTGCGGTGATGGCCTCTTGAAATGGGTGGGCATTTGACGACGGATCCATACTTCAAGATCCTGTACTTGTTTTGTTAAAAAAAAACAAGGTAGACCCTAGAGGGATTGAAAAACTAATACATCGCTCATCCTTGCCAGCAAGGCGGCTACAACAAACTTTGGCCGCAGATTTTGGTAGATATCTTGCGCAACCATTAGCCGTCATCAAATTGGGGGAGGATCCATCCGGAGAAGCGGTTCGGGTCCGGTGGTGGAAACGAATAATAGGTATCTTCAGGGCTTCTTGAGGAAGGGACACTCCCTAAGCTCGCTTCTGGATTCATCTCCTGGAGTGTTGCCCAAAGACTTTCCAATTGCCGCTGTGGGGAAAGGTGTCCGACGTCCCTACGCACACTTAAGCATACGCTCTCAAAGGCGTCGAGAGATAGGGTAAGGCCCAGGCTTGATTCGAGGGGAATATATTCTAGAAGATGCAACTTCTCGGACGAGTCTTGCCTATGTGGAAGAGCGAGGTGTTCTGTCTTGAGATAGTAGGTGCAAATCGTTCTTAAAAGTTGCTCTGGCTCATAGGAAAATTTTTGATAAGGGTTCCACCACTTCTGAGTGTCGGTGGAGTCTTGAATGTAAATCGCCTGGGGAGTATAGGGATTCCCTTCAGGGTCCCTAGGTCGAGGTTTTGGGTGTCCAGCGTTTTGTCTTGAAATGACAGTTCGGGTGGGATCCTCTGGGTAGAGAGAGAGGTGGTTTAAAAGTGTAAGGAATCCCTTCCACGTGAGCTGTCCTTCGTGAAGGTGGCCTTTAGGGAAGCAAAGGCTATCCTTTGTCAGGACAGCTCCATCTGAGAGTAGACAGTCCTCGCTCTCTGTTTTTGCGTATAGAAAGGTGTAGAGCTGGTTTTGAAACTTGGGAGAATGAGAGAGTCGCTGATTTATTTCTTGGAGCAATAGAGGGGGGATGTTTTCGGCAGAACAAAAGTGGTCTATCA
>JAGVDZ010000125.1 GCA_020058465.1 Parachlamydiales bacterium
ACTGACACCCTTGGCAAGCCCCAAGCTTACCTTGCCTCTCATATTACAGACCGGCATCCCAAAACCTTATTTCTCATTTCGATCAGTCATGCAAAGACACTGGCGACAGCAACCGCCCTTTGGATTGTATCCAGCTAAAGCGAAAAGGGGATTAGATAGCTGAAACAGACTGCATGGTTCTTCTCAGGAGTCGACTTCGCCAACACTCGATACCAGTATTCTAAACGAAGAGTTCCCCAGACGCCGGTGCGGCAACCATAGCGAGCTCCAATATCGATGGCTTTTTGCCGAATCTTGCCATAGCCAAAAAAACGATCGGTATCGATATGAATATGCCGCCCGTATCCATTGACCCCTTCAGCCATGACAGCCCACTTATGTTGATCATAGAAATTACCCTCTAGAGCCAGGACGCCTCGAACCCAAGGAGAACCTCTGTTGCCATGCCCCACAGCGCCAAATACCCAAAGACGCCAACGATAGGCATCTGAAAAATCAATCTCTTTTCCTAATGCCCAATGCCATTCGCAATCCAAAGGAGCATGAGACATACAACTGACATCTTTCAAAGAACGTGTCGGCGTTCCACGAGCACTTAACCCAGTCACTAAGGTGACAGGGTCTCCGATAATATCATCCATCCAAAGATAGCGCACCTGAAATGCACCTGAACGAAACTGAGGACCAAATCCTGTACTGTCTGCGAACCGAAGATCTAAGTCTAAACTCCAAACAGGAGATGGAGCCATATCGAGTCCAAGCAACAGCTCATGACTATGAAAGGGGGATCGAAAGGAAGGGCTGCTATTTTCAACATGGTCAAACCAAGAATAGCAATATCTAGCCAGGCCGTGGAACTGATAAAGATCCCCGAACCAGGGCTGCATTTCCAATGCTGCCCCTTCAAAAGCCAGCAAAAAAAGCATCACCCTGAAAAGCCCCTTCATTCTTCCCCTTTTTCAGACAGGTATCTTTCAACGTCAAGAGCAGCCATACAGCCAGAGCCCGCTGCCGTAATCGCTTGCCGATAGACCCAATCTTGCACATCACCTGCTGCAAAAACGCCCGATACCGAAGTGGCACTGGAGCGCTCCTTGACGAGGAGGTAGCCGGCCTCGTTGGTCGCGAGCTGACCTCTTAAAAAGGCTGTATTAGGCACATGCCCAATCGCAAAAAAAGCCCCCCCGCCTCCCTCTCTTCAAGCTTCCCCTCTACTTCGATGAGGATCCGATTGACTACACGATCCCCCGAGACTTTTCTCACCCTAGCATTCCAGATAACTTCGATCTTAGGGTGTTGCAATACTCGATCCACCATCACTTTCGAAGCCCTGAACTGATTCCGCCGATGCAGGATATAAACTCGACTTGCATACTTGGTTAAAAAAAGGGCCTCTTCCATCGCACTATCGCCTCCCCCCACAACAAAAAGAGGCCTGTTTCGGAAGATTGGAGCTGCCCCATCGCAAACAGCACAAGCTGTTACCCCTTTTTGCCAAAATTCCCCATCTCTCGTCCCTTCAATGTCTAATCGTTTAGCCATAGCTCCAGTGGCTATGATCAGAGAAAGAGTCTCAACTTGCGTCTGAGATCCCCTCACAATCAAAGGCGATCGAGATACGTCGACCGATTCGACATCCTCTCCCAACATCTCAGAGCCAAAGCGAAGAGCCTGCCGACGAAATGCGGTCACTAAATCGGGTCCCAAAATCCCCTCAGGAAACCCAGGGAAATTTTCAACATCTGTCGTCGTCATCAACTGCCCCCCTTGTAGACCTGCCATAAATCCCTCAAAGACGAGAGGCTCAAGATTGGCTCTGGCGGCATAAAGAGCTGCTGTGTACCCAGCAGGTCCTGAACCAATGATCACAACCTTTTTTCGTTTCATGAAACCTTGTAGAGCGTAGAGTCAATCTTAATAAGAATCACGCCCACACTTAACTCCAATGCAGCAGATACGAAGCAACAGAGGTATACAAAATAGGCAAGTTATCTCTCAAGAGGAAACAGGGAAGAAAAGTGCCGGAGATGGACCCTGAGCGAAGAAGACACTCTTAAGGCTGCTGTCTTCCAACCCTGACCTGGTTCAAGCTCTGACCTCCTCAGGGGTCCCCGGCAAAGGAAGAAGTGTAGCCCATCTCCCCTTTTTTCACAAAAAAACCTAAAAACAGCCCAAGTATGAGAAAACAGACGATCGACAAAGATATGCCTAACACAAGACGAATATTTTATAGTCTATGATTATAAAATACTATCTTAGTTCTCCCATTATAATGTAATATCATCTTTAAAAAAAAAATAGATGTGGTATGACGATGTTGTGTTCTATTCCACGCCGCGCTCTGCTCACCCCTGTGTTCCGAGGCGCTGTCCACGGCGACTTTGTAGCTTGGGTGGTGATGAAAATCTACGGTTTTTGCGCCAGCTTTTTTCAATGCCTAGGTTTTGGGTGCTGTCCCAAAATTGGAATGTTCGACCGAGTCAAAGCAGAACGGTCTTGGCAGCGAGATCGTTCTGTGTTGCAAGCACAGTCATTTGAAATTGCTATGACAAATCAAGGTGGTGGGTCGATATTTGTTCTTCGTTGTCGAGCTTCTAATTTTAAAGAAAAAATTGAGAACATGGGTGGACAATGGGTGAAAGTTCAAAATCAATTTGTCATCCAACCTCCAGACGTGAAGACCCAAGACTGGAATACGTTTGAAGAAAACTTAAAAGCGTACTGGCCAGACAGTACGGAAAAAGGGTGGTTGATCACATGCAACGATGTGGCGGGGCTTCCCACGCCTGGCAGTCACACTACGTTAGTGATGCATGAAATCACAACCTCCTCGAACACGGCGGGCAATAAATCTATTAAGGCAAGCGTTGTAGGAGCAGGTTATGATCTCGTCCTACACGACATAGGCAACGGGGGTGGCAGTCGTGGCCGCCCTAACTTTTGTGAAACTGATCTCTATAGAGAAGCGCTGGCAGTGTACGAAAACATGCTTGCGCATTACCTTCCCGGGCAGATCATTCT
>JAGVDZ010000130.1 GCA_020058465.1 Parachlamydiales bacterium
AATCATATCGATAAAGGCCTCCGGCAAATGGTATCGTTTGGCAATGTCGACACCATCAGGCACGTGAGACAAAATCACTTGCGATGACTCCAAAGGTGTCAGCAATTGATGAATGTTCATCATGCCTTGTTGGTTTTCAGTATAAAACTGAGGGTTGTTGATCTTACCAATATCGTGATAAAGAGCCGCTACACGACAAAAAAGACCATTCGCACCGATCACTTGAGCCGCCATTTCTGCAAGGTTACCGACAACAAGGGAGTGCTGGTATGTGCCTGGGACTTCAAGAGCAAATCTACTTAAAAGAGGATTTGTAGGGTCCATGTACTCCATCAAAGTCATATCAGTGAGAATTCCAAATAAAGACTCGAGTGCAGGAAGAAGCCCCACAACAAACACAGCAAGCACAATGAAAAATGCAGCCGAGGAAAGAAGATCATAAGCAAAATGCATGCTCAGCCAGTGATTGTCAGCTAAGGTATAGGTATACAAAACTAAAGCTGATCCAATAAACGAGACTGAAAATACTTTAAACACCTCTTTTCTTTTTTTAAGTCCTTGACTATAAAGAATGACAATAATAGAAGCCACAAGATTGAGAATCAGAAACCGGCTATGATCCACCGCCAAACTCACAGACAAAATAATCGACAAGAGAGTTGAAGCAAACAGAGCAATTTTCGAAGAAAGAAGGATACAGATCAAAAGGGTTGCAAAAGGGGTAATGAGGGGGTATCGCATCGCCTCTAGAAAAGAAGTGTCTCCTTTCAAAAGGAGATACTCCGTGACTTTTGCTAAAAGAAGCGTCAGGATGACAATCGTCGCAAATAAAGAGACATAGCGAAGGGATCGGATAAAGTTGGGGCGACTCATACGAAAATACAAGGACGTAATCGTCACAAATACAATAGCCAAAAGAAAACTTGCAATCCAGGTGACAGGGTCCCAAAGACGACGACTTTCTGAAATTGCCAATTTCATCGCCTGCATCATAGTCAGATGACGTGGCGTAATTTTTTCACCTTGGTCCAAAATACGAGTCCCTGCCTTGACTTTAGTCATACGATCCGACACCTGCTTGGCAACGCGGGCCTTCAACACCGCTTCCAAAGAGTGATCTTCCACAAAGGACCACGAGCGTCCCTGGAACAACGGGACAAGATAAGCCAGAGTATCGCTTTGAAATAGACCTTCCTTGTATAGGTCTTGTCCCATTTTCGTCCAAACTACCTCCGGAAGACTGGAACTGGGAGGCATTGTGCTATCAAAATAGGTATAGGCAGGGACGGACAGATTTTGAATCAGCTGAAGAGTCCGCAGGTCTGTAAATCGAGCCGAGAGCAACGCCGTTTCAATCGCATCGGCCGCCTTGTACATCTCTTCGAACGTGCTTGACGGAGAAGCCTCTCTCCAGTCCCGCTCTCGAACTAGTTGTTCTTCGACCTCACGACGAACTTGTTTGATCTCTCTTTCTTCAATCTGATAAACAACCCCGACATCCTGCATCGCCTGCTGCTTTAAGACAAGGGTCGTTTCATAATCAGGAAATTCAAAATCGACCTGTGTCACCACGTAGCGCCCCGCTCGTGTGTTGAGCTCAAATGTCTCAAGACGCACCTCTCGAAAATGGAGAAACAGAGCCAAGCAAATTGTCGTCAAAAGTCCAACAACAAGACGCCACCCACGACGATTCGACGAGAGCCAAGCATTCACCTTCGGCCGAAAGAATAGTCGCTTCATAATCCTATATTTTAATGTTTTATTTTCATTTTCTTATACTGCGCGCGGCTTGAAAGTTGGAATTATGCCAAGGAGGTACCCTCAATTTGGGCCAGGTTTTGCCGGCGCCGAAGCGGTATAAAATGAAAAGCCGGATCACAACAGTCCAGGAGGAAAGTCATTCATTTTGTTTCGTTCGATCTTGGAAAAGGCATTTTGAAAGGCCGCCACAATCAAATCTTCCAATCCCTCAAGATCGTCAGCGGTCACACAAGCAGGGTCAATCTTGATATTTTGAAGCTCTCCATGACCATTGATCTGGAGTTTCACTAGACCACTGCCTGCACTCCCCTCAATCCTTTCGGCTCGTTTTGTCTCCTCCATGTCAGAAAAACGCTCTCGCATCACTTTTGCTTGTTTCTTCATCCTAGAAAATCCACTTCCCATAGACTCACCTCATCTTTATCATATTTTTCTTCGACAATTCTTGCTATTTTCCCATTTTCATATCGGTGTAGATCCCCTCTAACTCCACGGTAGCAAAACGGATTAAAGTATCATAATGACTAGGATGGAAGTCTACCTGCCGTTGAGAGCCCTTGTGTAGATCTTCTTGATCTAACCCCACCTCATTGCAAGACACCCCAGTCTCCTTCGAAGGCTGGCTCTGCGTACTATGGTTTGAGTCCCCCACCCAAGCTCCGCTATTGGGAGAGGATGGGGTCTGCTGCCAACGCTGTTCTAAATCTACAAGCGTAGCTACAAGTTCTTCTGTAGCGATACGATGACGACTACGAATAATCTGAAGAAGAAGGGATTCAAGGGCAACTCTTGGAAAAGAGCTTCTTTGTACCGCCAGCTCTCCTTTAAGGACAAGATCGAGAAGAAAGATAAGAGAGTCCCGACTATAGACGGTAGATGACTCCCCTATCTGGTAGATCAAATTTTTTAGATGTTGCCGATAATGTTCTATCATTTGACCCACTACGTGATGAATATCCCTACCGCAACTGATTAAACGCTCCGTAAAGATGAAAGGGAAAGCAAGATTGCCATCCTTGAAGGCTTGATCCAAAAGAGCAAATTCTTCTACAGGCATGAGTCCAAGCAGATCTCGGACCCCTTTTTCTGTGATCGTCGAAGGCTCCAAACAAGTGAGCTGATCCACCAACATTTCAGCATCTCGCAACGACCCCTCCGCATATAGACTAATCAAATCCAATGCCTTTGGTTCAATCGATATGTGTAAAGCCTCAGCAATCAAAGAAAGCTTCCGCTGCAAAGCCTCACCAGACAAAGCTTTCAGATCAAATCTTTGGCACCGACTTAAGATTGTTGGTAAAACCTTATGAGGCTCTGTCGTTGCGAATAAAAATTTGACATGCTCTGGAGGCTCTTCAAGGGTTTTCAAGAGTGCATTGAAGGCTTCCTTGGTGAGCATATGAACTTCGTCGATAAGAATAATTTTGTAAGGGCCTCGAGCTGGAGCATACCCAAGGGTCTCGTGAATCTGCCGAATATCGTCAATCCCTCGATGAGATGCACCATCCATTTCAATAAAATCAAGAGACTGTCCCTGCACTATCTCCATGCAAGAGGCACACTGACAACATGGTTCATAACCTTGCCGAATCGACTCGCAATTGAGAGCTTTAGCTAAAAGACGGGCCAAAGTTGTCTTTCCTACCCCCCGTCCTCCAGCAAAAAGATAAGCAGGTCCCACTAAAGAAAACTGCAATGCATTGGAAAGGGCCCTTACAGCCGCTTCTTGCCCTACAACGTCAGCAAACGTTTGTGGACGATATCTTCTAGATAATGAACGATTTTGAAAGCGATCCATAAGGCTAGCTCAAGCGATTCGTCGAGTTTTCACGAAAGCGGCAAAGCTCCGTGATTCAAGCTCCCCACAAATCATATCAAACCTAAGAAATAAATGGAGCCATTACCGGACATACACAAATGAACTCAAAAGTCGGTGTTATACCATTCGTGAGAAATAAATTCATATTTATACACAAATGAACTCAAAAGTTGGTTTTTGACAGTGTCGGCGAC
>JAGVDZ010000136.1 GCA_020058465.1 Parachlamydiales bacterium
AAGAACGAGTAGGTGCCTATCTCATGTCTGCCATCGAGGTGATTGCAACCATCAGCTTCCCTCTTCTCATCGCCGTTGTGTTCGTCGGAGTTTTGAGCTCTTTTTTGGTCATTGGACCCGTCTTTTCCTTCGAAACGATGAAATTCGATTTAAAAAAGCTCAACCCCGTGGAGGGGATTAAACAAAAGTTCAAGCTCAGAGTCTTAGTTGAACTGCTCAAATCAGTCGCTAAAATTACCGGTGCCGCTATCATCATCTACTTCATCATCTGGCAGATGCTCCCAGATCTCATCTCGACCATCCTGCTGCCTGTTCTCGGCACAGCTCAAGTAGTGCAGGAATTTTTGGTCAAAAGTGCCATCCGAGTGGGCCTTTTTTTTCTTCTAGTCGCCCTATTCGATCTTGCCTTCCAAAAGAAAAATTTTGCAAAAGAGATGATGATGGAAAAGTTTGAAATTAAGCAAGAGTTCAAAGATACCGAAGGTAACCCCGAGATCAAAGGGAAAAGAAAGGAGCTGGCGCGGGAGATTGCCTACCAAGACGGCCCTCCAAGTGCCCGTTTCGCCAGAGCCGTGATCACAAATCCAACCCACATTGCCGTGGCACTTAAATACAGCCCAGAAGAAGAGCCGGCTCCGAAAATCATCACCATGGGGACGGGCCGAGTGGCAGAGCAGATCATCAAAGTGGCCGTCGCCAACCACGTCCCGATCATGAGAAATGTCGATCTTGCACGGTTACTGTACAGTAAAGGGAAAATCTCCCATTATATCCCAGAGGAGTGCTATCAAGCTGTAGCTGAAGTCCTCAAGTGGATTGAGGCTATGGAGGCGAACCCAGATCTTGATTTGGAGTTGTTTAAGTGAATGCGTTTGTCCATAGGATGGTTCGTGCTTTAAGCGGTGACAAGGTCTTGCAAAGGATCGGTCGTTCCAGCGATTTCGTGCTGGCGGTTGTAATCATTGCCATCATTTTGATGTTGATCTTTCCCATTCCCCCCGACTTGATTGACGTCTTCATTTCGTTGAATCTTGCCGTCTCTATCGTCGTGATCTTTGCCGCCCTCTACGTACAAAAAGCAGTTCACCTGTCTATCTTCCCCTCTCTTCTTTTGATTACAACTCTCTATCGTCTTGGGGTCAACATCTCCTCGACGAGACAAATTCTTTTGCATGCGAATGCAGGGCGTATCATCCACGCCTTTGGAAGCTTCGTCGTCGGTGGGAACTATGTCGTCGGTGGCGTCGTCTTTTTAATCATTACCATCGTCCAATTTATTGTCGTGACGAAAGGGGCTGAAAGGGTTGCAGAGGTCGCAGCTCGCTTTACTCTCGATGCCATGCCTGGCAAACAGATGTCGATTGACGCTGACCTAAGATCAGGTGTCATCGACCAACAGCAAGCAAGGGATCTTCGCCTGGGTCTTGCCAAAGAAAGCCAACTCTATGGAGCGATGGATGGTGCGATGAAGTTCGTGAAAGGAGATGCCATCGCGGGGATTGTCATCGCCATCATCAACGTCATAGGGGGTCTGATCATCGGCGTCATGATTCATAATATGAGTCTTGGCCAGTCGGCTAAGATTTTCAGTCTCTTATCTATTGGTGACGGCCTTGTCTCTCAAATCCCCTCTCTGATGATCGCTATCTCAGCTGGTATCGTAACCACTCGTGTATCGAGCGAAAAAAAAGATGCCCACCTTGGCAAAGAGATGACAGAGCAACTTCTCAAACAGCCAAAAGCCATTATCATCACTGCTGTCGTCCTATTTAGCATGGGCTGGATCCCCGCCTTTCCAGCGTGGCCCTTTGCCATCTTATCTCTCCTCGTCGGCGGCACAGGTTTTTTCTTTTTACGCAAAGACAAACTGGCAGCCTCCCAGGCGGCAGCAGGGCTGGCCCCTTCAGTCTCAGATATTGAAGGACATACCACTGTGCAAGGATCGCAAGAAGAACTTGCCTTAACGCTCCCTGTCGTCTTAGAACTCGGCAATGCCCTTTCCCTTTTGACTCGTAAGGATAAGCAAGGGGTGACGTTTATCGATCAAATGATCCCTAAGATGAGACTTGCTCTCTACCAGGATCTGGGGATCCGATTTCCAGGTGTCCACGTCCGTACTGAGTCGAAGGCCATCGATGCAGACATTTACGCCATCCACTTAAATGAAGTCCCCATCACTCGGGGCAAAGTGGTGTTAAAGCATGTCTTAACCGGCGAAACAGAGGAGATTCTCCGTCGCTACAATATCCCGTTTGTCGTGGGTCGCAGCAGCTTAAACCTTCCTTCTCTTTGGGTCGATGACAGATATCGAGAAACACTCAAAAAAGCCTCAATCCGTTTTTGGGCGCCCCTGGAAGTCGTAGTGCTCCACCTGTCCAAATTCTACCGTCAATATGCTAGCGATTTTCTAGGCATCCAAGAGGTCAGAGCCATCCTATCTTTTATAGAAAAGTCTTTCCCAGATCTTGTCAAAGAGGTCACCCGCCTCATTCCATTACAAAAACTAGCTGAAATCATGCGACGTTTGGTGCAAGAACAAGTCTCCATCAAAGACCTTAGAACCATCTTGGAAAGCTTAAGTGAGTGGGGGCAAACAGAGAAAGATACAGTTCTCTTGACCGAATATGTTCGTTCTTCGCTCAAGCGCTATATCAGCTACAAGTACTCGTTGGGTCAATCTACCCTCTCTGTCTATCTCATCGACCCTGAGATCGAGGATCTTATTCGAGGAGCCATTAAGCAAACCTCAGCAGGATCCTACCTTGCCCTTGACCCTGACTCAGTACAGATGATCCTCCACTCTCTTCGCAATACTGTTCAGCCGACCCCACCAGGGGGTCAGCCCCCTGTCTTAATCACCGGAATGGACGTGCGTCGCTTTGCCCGCAAGCTCATTGAAGGAGAATTCCCCGATCTTCCTGTTGTGTCTTATCAAGAAATTGTTCCAGAGATTAAAATCCAACCCCTTGGCCGTATTCAAATCTCTTAAAAAAAGTAGACTAAAACTCTAAGCGATTCATACTCTAAGTTCATATGAGTGATCTTCGCCCGTCTCAAATTTTTTCTGTCAGCCCGAGAGTCCTCCAACAAATCGAGGCCAAAGAGCTTTTAGCAGCCCAAGTCGAAAGTGCTGAGGATCTCAACCAATTTTTTGAGCTTTCCCTCTTCAACCCCTTACTCCAAGCCAGGCGGTTCCAAGATCTCGACAAACTCAAAGAACCCAAAGAAAAACAAAAAACAGAAGAAGCTACAGAAAGAAGGATCCACCAAGTCGAGCAAGCTGAGGAAACTGCCAACCGCTTTCATCAAAGAAAT
>JAGVDZ010000179.1 GCA_020058465.1 Parachlamydiales bacterium
GATATCCCTGAAGCTCTAAGGGCGATCATTTGACAGGAGTTAGAAAGGGCTTCTGCCACCAATAATGAGGCAAATAAGCTTGAAAAAGCCAGGGCAAACGGAAAAATGACAGGAATTTGGTACAGGCAGTGGAGAATACCTTGGGAGAGCTCTCTGCTGGCGATGATCACTTTAGCGACCTCTTTTAGACGAGCTAGGAGCAGTGTCACAACAAAAAGGAGGGAAAAAAGGGCAACACGGGTTAGGCAGGGCAGCAGCCACAGTTGCCAGAGCAGGGGTAGGCGATAGCGTTCTTTGAAGGGAGAAAGTTCCATGTGTACACAAATGAACTCAAAAGTTGGGAATCTGAGTTCATTTGTGTATAATACATGTAACTTTATTTCTTGCGATTGTTATAACTCCTCACGGTGAGTACGATGTAAGAAGTCTATTATGTGTAATATTTGATGTTGTTAATACGACCAAAAATGGACAACCTCAGGGCCTTGTTGACAGCTCGGATGAATATGAACTCCAAGCTACCCCCTTGTCAAATTCCCAAATGAATTCATTTGCGTATAGCGGTATTAATCCCATGAAGAGACTTAGAGCTTACTTAGATGTAGCCTCCTTTTTCCAGAAAAAAAAAGATTTCCCTTTCATCTTTGCTATGTCAGGGGGCAGTGATTCGACAGCCCTTTTCCACCTCCTCTTGGCTATTGTCGGGCCAAGATTTCATGTAGCTCATGTTGACCACCAGTGGTCTGATACAAGTGAAAGTGACGCCAGAATTCTTGCCGAAAAAGTCGATTCCTTTGGTCTGCCGTTTCATTTGGGAAAGTTGGATCGTCAATGGGCCTACGACGAGGATCGAGCAAGGGAAGGAAGGTATACTTATTTTGAGACATTAGCCCGGCAGTTGAACATTGCTCATGTGGTGCTAGCCCATCAACAGGACGATTTGGCCGAAACGAGTCTTAAGCGATGTCTGGAAGGGGCTTGTTTGAGCCGTCTTGGGGGTATGCGGGCTATTTCCAAAAGAAATGGCATTGAACTTTGCAGACCCCTTCTTTATACACCTAAAAAAGAGGTGATGCTTGTGTTGAATCATCTAAGTGTGAGTTATTTAAATGATTTATCGAATCTCAATGATCGGTACTTAAGGGTTCGAATGCGGCAGCAGATATTTCCAGATCTCGAAGCTAAGTTTGGCAAGCAGGTGCGCTCTAGTCTTGCCGAAATTTCAAAACGCTCTTGGGAGGTGCGGGACTACTTACATAATCGAACCCAGCATGTAGAGCTTTTAAAAGGTCCTTTTGGAGAAGCTCTTTGTTTGCATGGACTTTGTCGAGTTGAGGCCAGATTCCTTATGAACGAGCATATGGGAAATCTTCTTTCGAGATCTCAAGAGGCAAGGATTTTGGTCGCTTTGGAAAAGGGGGAGCTTGCATTGGCTTTAGGGTCTCATTTATTTTTAGATCGAGGTGTTTTGTTTCATATACGCCGTCCCATCTCCTTACCTTCGTTTGAAATGCGACTGACTCAGGGGAGTTTATCGTTAGGAGGGTGGCACATACGGTGGTCAGACCAGCAGCCTTCAGAGTGGATTTCATGTTCTGATTGGCAAGGGCTTTGGAAGGGATGTTACAAAGCGTTGATCCCCGAGTGTGATTGTTTGGCCTCTTGCCCAACAGCATCTCGAAAAGGACGTGTAGATTCGCAAGTTCCAAGGACATTATTACGCCAGGCTCCCTACCTGATGCGTCAAAATCGGAGAATCTGTTCCCTGCTATCGATCCCGGAAGAGCAAGAGAAGAGGACCTTTCTAGAATTCATATTTGAACATTGACAATTAAATGTAATTTTTGATAGTGCCTGAAATAGTGTTCTATCTCTCTTTTGAATGTTCAATAAGAAGAAGATTTTTTCCTGATCTTTACTTTATCGAGGTAAATTGCTTTAATAGCTCCTTAACCCCTGGGGGAGGGAGCTGGTATTTCGAGTCGAAGTTGCCCGGAGTTATTTTCGGGTTTTGGTCTCGTGTCTTTCGTAAATCGGTGGTATTAAGGATAGGGCGTGTGTTATGGCGAAGATGGGACAAGACCCAAAGCGAAGTTTTCCTGGTGGGTTTCTCCTTTTTCTCTTAGCGGCTTTTTTGTTGATTTTTGGGATTCAGTCTTTCAGCTCGGACAGTAGTGCCCGAGTTTCCTTCAGCCATCAGCTAGAGCACTTGATCAATCTACATCTGACTGTCCCTGAGGAAAATCGAAAGGTAGCTCAAAATGATCATTTAGTGACCTTCAGCGGGCGATTTCGGGATCAGCTCCCCGAAGAGAGTGCCGATCGTTATCGTTACTTGGAGATTCTGCAACAGCAGCATAGCTTGGCAGGCCAAGAAGCTGCAATCCGGTCTAACTTGGAAAGGTTGCGTGGGGAGGTCCAAGAAGTAGCTACCTCTTACTTGCGTCTTTTGGGGCAGCCTGTAGCGAGGGGTGGTTTTGTTATAGTCGGTCCCGCCTACGATACGGCAACGCAGGATAACTCAGTTGTCATTCATGAACTCAAAGAGTCGAATCAAGGCGTGTCATTACCTCTCGTGGAGATTGGTTTTGAAGAGGCAGTATCTCATCCGACCCCAGAGGTCTTAGCAACGAGTGGAAAAGAGATCAGAGATTTAATTCGAGCTCTTCTTTCACCTCAACTTGGCATTGGGGTTGAAGCCATGAAGGCAGACCTCAGGCAGATGGATGTGACGATTGTAGAGGCAGCTAAGCTGTCGAAGGAAGATCGCCTAGCTGTCTATCGCGATGTGTTGGGTCGTCTTCGAACTATGATCGGGCAGATGGGCTCTGAGGAAGAGGGTGTTCGTCTGAAGTCACTTCGCAGCGTGCGATCTTATGTCAAAGAGGCTTTGGTGTATGATCGAGTTTCTGAAGAGCTCCAGCAAAATACAGCCCTTTTGGATAAGGCAAGAGAGAAGGTGAACTCTGTTGTCTGGTATTTCCACAACCAAGAACTTTCGACCAACGCTTTGGAAAAGCAAGATCCAGAAGAGTTCAGTCGTTGGTTTACTCAGGCTCAATATGAGTGGGGCAACTACGCCTCAAACAGAGGCCTTGCTTATCGTGCCCCTGATCAGCCGAGGAACACCGTTTTAGAAAAGACATTTCAAAGCGAAGAGCCGTCTCCCAACTACTTTAGTTATATTTTCACTTTTTTACCTTTTGTCTTAGTCATTGTATTTCTTTACTTCATTTTCTCTAAGCAGATGAAGGGGGTAGGCTCGTCAGCGATGAACTTCGGTAAGTCACCTGCCCGCCTGATGACCAAAGAGAACAATCGTTATACCTTTAAGGATGTAGCTGGAGCAGATGAGGCAAAAGAAGAGCTTACGGAGATTGTCGATTTTTTAAAGGATCCTCATAAATTCACTGCACTAGGGGCCCGAATTCCAAAAGGAGTTCTCTTGGTAGGGCCTCCGGGGACAGGTAAAACCTTGATCGCGAAGGCGGTCGCAGGAGAGGCCGATCGCCCCTTTTTTTCCATTTCGGGTTCCGATTTTGTGGAGATGTTTGTCGGGGTAGGCGCCAGTCGGATTCGAGATCTGTTTGATCAAGCCAAGAAACATGCCCCGTGCATCATTTTCATGGACGAGATTGATGCGGTTGGACGACATCGAGGTGCTGGCATTGGTGGGGGCCATGATGAAAGAGAACAGACTCTCAATCAGCTTCTTGTTGAGATGGATGGGTTTGACACGAGAGAAGGGGTGATCTTAATGGCTGCGACAAACCGTCCCGATGTTCTTGATCGAGCCCTACTTAGACCTGGTCGTTTTGATCGCCGTGTAGTGTTGGACCTGCCTGATGTTCGAGGTCGCTTTGAAATTTTGAAAGTGCATGCGCGGAAGATCAAGATGGATGCTTCTGTTGATCTGGAAGCCATTGCTAAGTTGACACCCGGCTCTTCGGGGGCAGATTTGGAAAATATCTTGAACGAAGCTGCCCTTTTGGCGGCACGCCAAGGGCGCTCGGCCGTTACGTCATCTGAAGTGAAGGAGTCTTGCGACAAGGTGCGCTTTGGAAAAGAACGACGAAGTTTAGAAATGGATCAAGAGGAGAAGAAGACAACTGCTTACCACGAGTCGGGGCATGCTGTCGTGGGTCTTGTCGTCAAACATGGAGATCCTGTCGATAAAGTGACGATTATCCCGAGGGGGTTTTCTCTGGGGGCTACCCACTTCATGCCGAAAAAAAACAGACTCGGTTATTGGAAGAAAGAGGTGTTGGATCAGCTGGCTGTTTTAATGGGGGGACGTGCTGCTGAAGAAATCTTTGTCAAGGACATGTCTTCGGGAGCACAACACGATATTTCGCAAGCAACTAAATTTGCCCGTCGTATGGTGTGCGAATGGGGGATGACAGAGCTTGGAACGGTGACCTATGATGAGGGATCCGACTCGGGACGGTTTTTGGCGGGGGCGGGATTTCAAGAGCGGAGCTATTCGGAAGAGACAGCAAAGCTGATCGACGCTGAAGTCAAACGCCTCATTTCTGAGGCACACGATCGAGCTATTAAAATTTTGGAAGATCATCGACTTCAGGTGGAGCTAATGACAGCCATGTTGATGATCTTCGAAACTCTTGATTCGACAGATATCCAAGAGATTATGGATGGGTCCTGGGATATTGAGCGGAAAAGGGGAAGGGACAAGGCGGCTTTGGAGTTACAAAGAAAAAACACACCGCCCCCGCCCCCTGTTAAATCATCTCAAGATATACAGTCCAAAGAGAGTTTGGGAACAGGGCCAGGCATCCAGCCTGCTCAATAGACCTCGATTCTTTTTACGAGAGCCGTCTCGAATTCAAGACATTGATTATGTCGCGATATGTAGTTCGCTCCTCATCGGAGCTTCTTGTGTCTACCCAGTGCTGTTGAATGTACTCGATGGCATCGAGATTTTTTACGCCGAACCGATAGGTCTGAAAACACAGGTTGTTTTCGATGAGGAAGGAAGCAGCGATCGTAGGGTAGTTAAAGATTGCCCACCAAAGGGGGGTATGGCCTTCACCATCTTCTACGTCGAGGCGAGCTTTGTTATCAAGGAGAACCTTCAAAGTAGAACTACACCGAGGCTCTGAAATATCCAGATTATCGAACAGAGCTATGAGAGGAGTTTGTCCCTTTTTGTTGACCTGTTCGATCAAGGCCCCATTTGAAATAAGCAATTGCACAAGAGCATGTTGACCCATTGAAATTGCATGAAATAAGGGAGATGCGGCCCCTTCCAACCTTGCTGGGGAGAAGCTTACTGGATGGTCGATTGGGATTCCCTGACTCAAGAATGTGTTGAACTCTTTGGTTAGGGAATCCCAAGATACTGGATTTCCATCATAGTTGTTATAGAAGGTCATCTTCTGGATGGTAGAGGCCCAATCTGCCAGTAGCTTTGGGTTGACGGTGGGATTGGTTGCCAAAGTTGGGGTCGTACAAGGAGGAGGCGGTCTTTCCTGCAGGTCTCGGGTAGAAGCACTGGGTCGCTGTTGTAGAATAAAGAAAGCGACGCAGATTGTGCAAACAAGAGCGGCGATGAAAAATAAGCTCCCCAACATAGCCCCTGATAGAAGAGCAGACCCTATTGAGATGATGTGTGTCACTTGCAGCAGGCCGAGAGTAGCCGAGATCAGGGCTCCGATGCCCGCTGTGTAGACACACCCTCTTTCAAACCGAGTTAAATTTTCTATAGAAATGAACACAAAAGTCTCAAAGTTAAAGTCAAATTATAAACAAATTACACTTATTTTTGTAGAAATAAAATGTTAAAATAAAAAATTTATTTTAACACATTTCTCTGTTCTACGACATTGAGGCTCCAACTCGCAGCTTCGTTCGCATGCAATAAGGTGGTGTCATAGATGGGGACTTCAACATCATCATCATGAATTAACATGCCAAGTTCTGTACATCCAAGAAGGATGGCTTCTGCGCCATGTTCATTCAAATCTTGTATTACTTGAATCAACTTCTGCTTGGATTCTGAAGAGATTTTACCTTGACACAGCTCGTCGTAAATAATGGTATCAAGATTCTTTCGATCTTCTTCACATGGGACCATAACTTCTAACCCAAACTTACCCGTAAGACGCGATGCATAAAATCCATCTTCCATCGTAAATTGAGTGCCGAGTAAGGCGACTTTCTGGATATGGTTGTTTTTCAAGATATTCCCGGCAGGATCTGCGATATGCAGGAATGGAATGTGGACCGTCTTCTCAATAGAGGAGGCCACTTTATGCAGGGTGTTGCAGCAAAGAATGATAAAATCAGCGCCACCTTCTTGCAGCGTTGTTGCTGCATGAGCTAATTCATGACCGACATCCCCCCACTTTCCTTGTCGTTCGAGGGCCACAATTGGTTCATAATTAAGACTGTACAATAGAATTTTTGCTGAATTTAATCCACCGAGATGTTCACGAACAAATTCGTTGATGAGTTTATAATACAGCGCTGTCGACTCCCAACTCACGCCGCCAATCACCCCTATCGTTCTTTGCTTTGATGTCATAGTATCTCCTGCATGGGAAACGTCGGGTTCTTTTGCCTGTAAAATCGGGAAACTCAAGCATAAAACTAAAAGAACAATACCAAATTTAAATATTGACATAGGCTGGTTATATCTTTGAAAAGGAGCCCCATAAAGGGTCTGTGATTTGGAGAAGATCCTCCTGATTCATGATCATAGACTCGGTGGGAACTCCACAATTGAAAGCGACTTGAGAGAGCTTTTGGATGCTTTCATCGAAGTAGTTGGGGATATTCAGAAGATTGCCAAAAGGGGGGATACCCCCTATCTGTAAACCAAAACGACTTTCAATGATCTCAGGTGATTCAAATTCACACTTTTCTTGCACAATTGAAGAGACAGCTCTCATATCGAGCTTTCGGTCTGAGGGGATATTAAATTGGTAGTTGTTATGACTCTTTTTCCCACGAACAATTAAAGCTTTAATTCCTTCGGAAAGTGAGGTTTTTCTTACCTGAGCAGAGTCGGTGGCTGTGGGTGTCGGTGCATGTGTCAAATGCTGAAATTGAAAATTGAAAGATCGGCATCGACGGAGAATCTCTCCTTTCAGAGTCTCTTGGCCAAAAAAGACGCGTGCTTTGATCTTTTGAGATGCAATCCTTTTTGTATCAGAGGGGAAAAGACTTGCCTCTCGGATGTTTTTGAGCTCTAGAAGGGTCATGGTGAGCCTTTCAAGTCCAATGCCAAACCCTCCGTGAGGCGGCATGCCATACTTGAAAATAGAAAGGTAATCATCAAAACCTGCAGGCTCCATCCCTTTTTCTAAAATCCCTTCATAGATTGCTTGGTAAGTGTGACGCCTTTGTCCCCCCGATGAAATTTCGAGGCCTCCGCAGAGAAGGTCAAAGGTGTTGGTCAAAGAGGGATTGTGTTCGTTGGGGCAGGAATAGAAGGGCCTTTTTTCTCTTTTCCAGTGAGTCACAAAGAGGAAGGGGATCTTGTGTGTCCGCAGGACCCATTCTCCCAACACTTTTTCAGCATGGGGGCTTAAATCGGGTTCTTGACGTTCATCTTTCCCAGTTAATTGAAAATAAAGATCTTGAGCCTCTTGGAATGACAACTTTGGAAAAGGTTGGCTGGGTTGCTTGACCCAGGAAAGGTCAACATCCAGTTGTTGGAGTTCTTCTGAGCAGGTGAGGTCGATATGGGAGACGATTGCCCTTAAGACGGTCTCTTCAAGCATTAATAGCTCCTGCCAGTCACCGAAAAGAGCTGTTTCAAACTCGAGTTGTTTTCCCTCAGAGATATGGCGTGTCGTGTGAGAGGGCTCTGCTCGGAAAAAGGGCATGATGGCAAACACTCGTTCAAAGCTGCCGACCATGATTTGCTTATAGAGCTGGTTGCTTTGCGCTAATGTAGCTGTATGATCGAAGTAATCGACTTGGAAAAACTCAGCTCCCCCTTCTGTCGATGCACCAAGAAGGTTAGGGCCGAAATATTCAATGGCATGAAGCGTATCGTGCATACAGAGGCGAAAGGCGTGGGCCATTTCAGCTTGGATTTTAAATACCGCTTGGATCGATCGATTTCTCAAAGAAAGGGGACGGTGATCGAGAATAAAGTCCAGATCAGATGGGATCTGAGGTTTGTTATATTCGATCAAGGGAGCCTCTTTGATGATGACAAGAGGCTCGATTTGAGGCTGAATTACCTCGAGAGGCGATGTTTGGACAACTCCACGAATGGAAAGGACAGATCCAATTTGGATTTGCTGCAAGAGCGCTAGAAGTGTGGGTGTTTCTACAATGATTTGGACAAGTCCTGTCTGATCACGGAGAATCAAAAAGGCAAGCTTACCGAGATGACGCACGGAGTGGATCCAGCCGAAGAGCTGGATCGTCTTTCCCACATGAGCGGACAAATCCTTCGCCCATACTCTGGCTGCCATATCTTTTTACCTCTTTTTCGATCCAGGGTGGCGACGAGGCTCGTTCGGCTCACTTGAAGAAAGAGCTCTATGACTGAGTTTAATTTGACCTCGATCATTGACATCTAAGACTTTTACTTCAATCGAATCGCCTAAGGCAAAGGGGGCATCTTGGATTGTCTCGAGGCGTGTTGAGGAGATTTCTGAAATATGACAGAGCCCTTCTTTACCAAAAATCTCAACGAACAAGCCGAAGGGGACAATGGAAGAGACTTTCCCAGAGTAAATCTTGCCAATTTCAACCTCAGAGGTGAGGTCTCGAATGATCTGCTTGGCCCTTGCCATAGCTTCAGCATTATTGGATACGAGGCTGACAAGTCCACTGTCTTGGATATCGACCTGAACACCCGTCTCTTCCACAATGGCTCGGATTTGTTTGCCTCCAGGTCCAATGACAATCCCGATTTTGTTCGGTTTAATTTGGAGCGTTTCGATACGGGGAGCGTAGGAGGACATTTCCGATTTAGATTTTGGGCAGACGGCAAGCATGGCATTGAGGATCTCTAGTCTCCCTCGTTTTGCTTGATCTAAAGCTTGCTTCATAATCTCTAATGTAATTCCCTCTACTTTGATATCCATTTGAAAGGCTGAAATTTTCTCATCGCCTGTGACTTTGAAGTCCATGTCGCCAAGCGCATCTTCGGCGCCGAGGATATCAGAGAGGATAGCAAACTCCGCACCTTCCAAGACAAGACCCATGGCGATACCTGCAACAGGACGGCGGATGGGGACGCCTGCATCCATCAGGCAAAGAGTCCCCCCACAGACTGAAGCCATGGAAGAAGAACCGTTGGATTCAGTCTGTGG
>JAGVDZ010000089.1 GCA_020058465.1 Parachlamydiales bacterium
CCTGCTCTATGAATAATAGGCCTTGAGGTTGCGCGGTGGAAGAACTCCGGACGTTCGTCTTGTCTCTGTCGAAAGAACTTTCGGTCGCGCCCCCTGTGTTGCCTCAACGGCGGGAGGAGGCGATCGTGTTTACGTTAAGGACCGATCTTCTTGTGAAGCTGTTTGACATACAGCCCGGCATCGTGATGCAAGGAGAACTTGCCACAATGCCTGTTCATGGCCAAGAATCGCTGGTCCTCCTTTTGATGCGAGCTAACCTGCTAGGTCAGGGCACTGGAGGGGGGGTTTTAGGTCTTGCACCCAATTTGGAAACGGTGCTCCTCACATCCCATTTTCCCTATGACATGAGTTATCGGGAGTTCCACGCCCACTTCGAGGACTTTGCTAACTACATGGTGTACTGGAGGGAAGAAATCCATGCTCAAAATGTTGCCTCTCACTGAGACCCGTACCCCCATGTTTGCGACTATGAAGCTCTACAGAGCGCGGCTTGAACTATGAACGGCTATTTCATCGCGCAAGAAGGAGCCAACGAAGGTCTTATCTTCGCCTTCACTGAAGGAGAAGAGTGGATCATCGGACGTGACTTCGATGCATGCGATTTTGTCTTGGATGGGAACACCATTTCTCGCAAGCACGCCCGCATTACCAAAACAGAAGATGGGATCTATCTCAAAAATCTTAGCCGAACTAACCGTGTCAAAATTAACGAGGACGAAATCAAGGGATCGACTCTCCTGAAGGAAGGGGATCTCGTCCAAATTGGACCCACCCTTTTTAAATATACGAAAAAGGCCCCGGAGGGTTTCGCTAAGGCGCCGCCGCCGAGCGGCTACGACGCCATCTTCAGCGACCTGTCTCAAAACGAGCCCACCCCCTTCACCACCCATCCAGAATCCACCGATGTCGATTCTGAAGAGTCTTCCTTTTTTTCCGATGCAACTCCCGACGAACAGCCCCAGCCTCTTGAGCAAGAAGAAGAATTGCCGGACGGAGAGCCTCGCGAAAAGACAGTTTACGACACGATCTTCGAGGATCTCGATGATGACGCTTTTCTCCCCTACGCACTAGGCAAAGAATCGCCCCTGACTCTGAAAGTTATCTCAGGTCCCAATGCTGGTGCAGAGATCGGTCTCGACAAGGGGCGCTCTTACATCTTAGGAAAAGATCCTAAAGCTTCCGATATCGTCTTTCAAGATCTCAGTGTGTCCAGAGAGCATGCCAAACTGTCGATCTCGGAAGATGGGGCCTTAGAAATCGCCGACTTTGACTCCAAGAATAAAACCTTGATCAATGGCAAGGCCATCGAAGAGCCGACCTCCTTTACCCCCTCCGACCTCATCTCGCTCGGCACCACCCTTTTTCTCGTCATTGACCGAGAAGCGCCTCAAGAAACAATCTATTCGCCCCTGTTGCCTCAAGCCTTCTCATCCACTGAAGAAGGGGAAACCAAGGAAATACCAACGCTGGCCTCCCTAAAGGAGCCGCCGAGCGTCGACGACTGGAAAAAAACGCCGATCCCCCGTCGCTACCTTATCCTCGGGGGAGCTGTCTCTTTATTGACACTCACTCTACTCCTCATGTTTTTTTCCCTATTCAGATCGAAATCTCTAGAAGACAGTTTGTCCCCCCGCCATCCAGACACCCAAATTGCCAGTGCTCTCAAGGCTTTCCCTCACATCACCTTCTCCTATAACAGCAACACCCACAAAATATTTCTCACAGGACACATCCAAACTGTGACTGACGCCAAAGCTCTTTATTTCGCCCTAGAAGAACTCCCCTTCATCCAAACAATCGAAAACAGCATGATCATCGATGAATATGTCGTGAAGACTACCAACGAGTTGATCAGCACCCACTCTGAGTGGGCCAGCGTCTACGTATCAGCCCCCGATCCAGGCCATTTTGTCGTGCGTGGCTACTTGACAACATCCCAAGAAATCGAGACACTCTTCGACTACCTCACTTTGAATTTCCCTTACCTAGATCTTCTCCACAACCAGGTGACGGTTGAGACGACATTGAAATCTGAGATCGAACAGAAGCTACGATCCCAAGGTTTTGGCAGCCTACAATTTGAGCTCATCCAAGGCAAGCTTGTTTTGTCAGGTCTCTATAGCGAGAAGAAAAAAAGTCAGCTCCACCACCTCCTCGATGAACTCTCTTCTCTTCCAGGGGTGGCCAGCTTGCAAGATGCTGCCACGGCGGTACGTGCCGATCTTGCTTCCATCGACCTTTCCTCTCAATTCACTGTAGGAGGATCTTCGTTGCTGGATGGGAAGGGATTTAGTGTCGTCCTCAACGGAAAAATCTACACGCTCGGAGATCAAGTCGAAGGAATGCAAATCGTAGAAATCCGGCCCAACACGATTCTACTTGAAAAAGATGGGCTGAAATATAAAATCGAATATGGGCGAGGCTGATGTGTCAGAACATGATCGAGTTTTAGGCAAGATCAAAGTTGGACGCTAACCTCACTAAACAGGGAAGAATTGCGCTTATGTATGGAATCAATCAAGATAAAAAAAGGCCACTTCACTTCGATCTTGAAAAACAGATCCAAGATCCGGAGGAGGGAAAAAAGGTGTTAGAGAAAGCGGAGTGGGGCACCAGGACCATCAAAGGGATGCTCAGAGCTGGGACACAGGGGCAAGATTTTGACCGACTCGGTATCCTGTTACAGGGATATATGGCCCTTAAAAAGGTCTTACGGAAAGCGATGAACTAGGAGAATGAGAAACGACTATGGCTAAACTTCCAGGACTTACCCTTACGTTCAAATCGCTGATTTCTGCCTACGCTAAACTTCAATCGCAACTTGTCTCTCAGGTGCGGGCTTTGTCGAGCAAAATCAGCCAGGCA
>JAGVDZ010000084.1 GCA_020058465.1 Parachlamydiales bacterium
TCCAGTTTTTAGACTGGCTACGAATCTACTCGTTGCGGTCTCTCCAAAACCATGGGAGATTGTCGCGAAAAAGGTAATCAAAATTGGGTTTCACTTTATAGTAGCATTGGTCTTCATTATACCAGCTGGAGTAGCCTGGTGCATAGGTAAGATTTTTACAAATCTCAGCGCCACTGTCATTAACCATGATGGTATATCTTTGGCCCCTCCTCCCCTTGAAGCAGCAGAAGTTGACGGAAAAAGCGCTTTTCCCGATACCGAGATTCGGATACTTTACGATCGCTTCGTTCTGTTAGAAATTGATAGCCAAGAAGCTCAAAACGGCAAGACCTTTACAAGAGATTGCCTGGATAGGTTATGTCAATGGGTGCTTCAGAAAAATAGCATGATTTTTCCCGAGGAGCCTTCGAAGAGAGACTTGTTCTGTGCTCAGATGTTGCGCTTCTTAAAAGGGATTGTTGCTAAAATTCAAAGTGGCGAAATCTCAGCTGGTGAGGAGCGGGGTCTCTTAACGGAACTTGGAAAAGCTGCGATTCAATGCTACCCTACCTGGCTAGAGGGGGCTGGGAGGATCTATGGAGAAGTTTACAATTGTTCTGAAACAGTGGGGGTAAAATTACTTCGAGTCATCCAGCAAGTGAAAGAAGCTGCGATTTTAGATTTTGTTCAAAACGAAACCGATCTCCAGTGGCACACGTTGAGTTATGTTAGAAAAATATTGGGCCAAGAGCTTGGTCTTGGGAACAATACTCTCGACCCCTATTCTGCAGAAGATGATCCTATTTTCGGCAAAGGCATTACCAAGTGGCTGTTTCTCGAAAAATATGGTAGTACCAACCACCTCATTCAATCTGTTCAGACAGGGATCCACTTACGAAAGTATGATCCATGCTACCACGAGTTTTTAGTGGAGATAGCTAAGGCAAGAAAGATTCCAAATCCCGAAGAATTTGTGGCAAACTCATTTTTTGAAGGGGATGACTACAGGATTAACTTTGAGGGAGTTAACCTTATGCTGCGGGCTATCGGCATCTTGCGATAGCCGTGCTAGCCTCCTCCCCATCCCTCAGCATTCTTATATTACATGTATTCTTTTTTAAAATAATGTTTCGATAGTAATTTAAGTCAAAACTTCCTAAAATCCCCCCCATTTAAATGGGGAAAAAGATGAGTCTTGCTCAAGATATTTTCATCAGTGGAGCCCTCGCTAAAGCAATGGTCCCATCCGTCGGAGACTACTTCCGATCTTTCTACTATCCATCCACCCACCTTTCTTCCATCGATTTAGATCAAAGTATTACGCAACATTCCTGCCCGCACCCTAACGTAGTAGAAGTGGCTCAGCGACTCGTTGCTCTTCCTGGGGTTCAGAAAGTCCTTTCCGATCCATTCAGTTTTCAGCCAGACGAAATAACAAGAAGAAACAAGGTTTTACAAGATCAAAAGTTTCAAATTCTGGCACAGAAGTCCATTATAGAAATTGATCCAGAAATGATCCATTTTTATGGTGTGTCTGAACATCCAGATCTCCCTGGCTGGGTGATCAAAGCAGCTGGCCATAGAGTCCCTCAAGACCAGATGGTCTTAGGACTGATAAATGACCATGGTGAAATGAACCAATTTACCGCTTTTGAAAGCCTGCTTCGACTCACGATGAACCAACGAATTCGCCAAGTGGCTAGAGATCTAGAGATCGATCTAGTGGTCCCCGATGAATATGCGGTACCTTATCTGGATCCTGGAGCTGGGGACGCTTCTCGTCGATATTTCGTCATCAGCAAAAAGTTGCCCCTGAAAAGCAAAAATGAGCCCGTCAGCCACATTTCAGGAATGAGCTCAGGGGATCAGCGCGAGCTCGCCCGCAAAATCTCTCTTTTGATTAAAAATATCGGCTTTGCAGATGCTTCTTTTGACAACATTCGCTTCACAGAAGATGGAAGACTAGCTTTTATCGATACAGAGCCAGCAGGTCTTCTGGTCGCTAAGGGAGATCCTCTACACACAAAAGGTCACAGCGTTGAAAAATGCGCAAGAATTGGTCTTTTTAAGTTTAAAACATCCGCTGACCAAAGACGTCTGGATGGAGTTTCTCAAGAAGTCGACCGACATTACCAGAAATCTCTGAAGGAAGTCTCAATCACTCGAATCGTTCTCAGCATCATTTGTCCTTTAATCCCTCTAGTGCTTTTAGTGATTGCGGTGGTCAACAAAATTCGCATCGGCAAGATAGTGCAACAAATATTCGACGAAAGAAAGCGTTTTAGGAGTCCGCAAGCTAGCCTTATGACTCTGGGAGGCTTCGACGTGCAACAACTCCAACTCGCGTGCCAGACACAACAAGTTCAACCTAAACCTCTCAGAGAGAGGTATTGTTCTGCTATTGAGGGAGTGGTATTCCCTGCTACTGCGAATCTAGGTAGCGCTTTTGCGTAAATTGTGATATTGGAGTCCCTGGTATCCACTATCGGTGGTCACGTTTATTTGATGGGTGTACCTGCTACACACAAATGAACTCAAAAACCAACTTTTGAGTTCATTTGTGTGTATCGATGGGGTGTCCAGTCCTCTTTCGTAGGACAAAGGGCGCATCTTGCCTCGTCACCGATTCTCCGAAAGCATATGGGAAAGCCCTTGTTCCAAGGAATAGGTCGGCTTCCAGCCTAGGAGGTTGTAAGCTATCCTCACATCGGCCAAGTGCCCCTTTGTAGAGAACCTGCCGCTCTTTGCAAAATCAACCTGTTTATCGATATTGAGGAGTTTTTTTAAGACCTCTACCACCTCTCGAACGCTTGTCCCCACACCTGAACCGATATTATAGACAGAGTAGGGGACTTCGCATTCTTGACTGAGCGCCAGGACATAGGCTTCGACAACATCGTCGATATAAATAAAGTCTCGCACCGAGTCTCCAGGACCCAATTGTACCTCTGTCGTTGAAGCTAATAGCTTTTCAACCACTTGAGGAATCAACTGTGTTTTTCGAGCTGAAGGACCGTAAACTGTGAACAAACGCAAGACTGTCGCTGAAAAACCAGAGGACAAGGCCTCTGCTTTCAATAAAGCCTCGCAAGCCATTTTGGAAGCACCTAAATATTCCGATGGTAAAGATAGACTGGTCTCCGAAAAGGGGATGAGATCTTCACCAGAGTAGATATATACACTACTTGTCCCAATCCATCTCTTAGCTCGGCATATTTCTAATAAATTGAAGGTCATCTGCACGTTGGAGTGCCATTGGAGCCGTCCCTCCTTTTGCTGTAAAAATGTTCTTGCA
>JAGVDZ010000051.1 GCA_020058465.1 Parachlamydiales bacterium
AGTGCATCTGGGATCTTGGAAGCAGCAAGGTAAGCTACCAGGATATCGTTGGCTGGCTCAAGAGCTTGCTAACTATTGCCGCGAGATGGGCTTTACTCATGTCGAAATTCTCCCTATCACAGAGCATTTGCTTGATGAATCCTGGGGCTACGAGGTGACAGGTTATTTTGCACCCACAAGTCGATATGGGTGGATCAATGATTTTCAGTGGTTTGTAGACCACCTTCATCAGTGGGGCATTGGAGTCATTTTGGATTGGGTACCTTCTCATTTTCCTATAGATGACGAATATTTGAAGGCATTTGACGGGAGCTTTTTGTTTGAAGGGGTATATGGCCAAAAACGATCTGTTTGGCAAACAGGCCAATTTGATTATCGAAGTCCCTATGTACGTCATTTTCTCATCGCCAGTGCCCTTTTTTGGGCCGAGGTAATGCATGTCGATGGGCTTCGTGTCGATTCTGTTTGTTCGATTCTGTACACGGTGGCGCCTCAATCTTCTGAGTGGTCTTGTGACTTGCTTTGTTCTGCAGGAATTCATTTCCTACAGTCTTTGACAACGTATCTACACACAGAAGTTAGCGAGTTTATGTTAATTGCAGAAGAATCAACTTCGTTTGAGGGGATTACGACATCTGTGGCCTCTGGAGGACTTGGTTTTGATTGGGCATGGAACATGGGGTGGATCCACGACACGCTGGCCTATTTGCAATTAGAAAGTCAGGATCGGAAAAAAAAGAGTCGACTCGTGACATTTCCATTGACGTATGCTTTTGAAGAGAAGTTTCTTTTGCCACTGTCTCACGATGAGATGACAAGTCGGCAATCTCTATGGGCCCAGCTTGGACAAGACAAGGAAATGGGCCAGTGGCGTCTTTTTTATAGTTTCTTGATCTGCTTTCCAGGGGCTAAATTGATCTTTATGGGAGGCGAGTGGGGTAATTCCAAGCCTTGGAGTGTGAAGGATTATCTGCCATGGAGAGATTGTCTATTGCCAAAACACCGAGGGATGCTACAGATGGCCAAGTTACTCCACAAGCTCTACGTTGAGACACCCCCTTTTTGGGAACAAGAGAGTTCTTGGGATGGATTTTTATGGTTGGAATGTGAACATGTAAAAGAGCCCTTGTTTGTCTATGTCCGTTTGGGGAATCGCCAAAGCTTGATCTGTCTTCACCATTTTGGAGATACAGCAATTGGAAGTTACGACCTTCGTTGGGAGGGCCCTTTGAAAGAGGTCTTTTGCTCGGCAGATCTTGAGTATGGGGGGGATAAAGTGGTAGGATTAGCCTTGAAAAAAGGTGCAGGTTTTTGGAATGTTCGCAACATTCCTCCCTGTTCAACAACGGTATGGCGAAGCGATCCTCAAGTATAGTGACTCTGCAAGAGTATCTGAACATGGTGGCCGAACTGAAGCGCCACGACGAGTTATATTATGATCTAGCTAGTCCAGAAATTTCTGATTATGAGTATGATCAGAAAGCAGCTTTGGTATTGGATTATGAGCGAAAAAATCCAGAACATGTGGCTAAAGACTCTCCAACGCACAGGATTTGGGAGTTACCAAGCCAAGGGTTTGAGCAGCGATCTCACCGAGTGCCCATGCTTTCGCTTGCCAACACCTATAGTGAGGAGGAGGTACTTCATTTTGTAGAACGGGTACAGAAAGGGATAGGCTCGACAAAGCCCCCCACCTTGTTTTGTGAGTTGAAAATCGATGGTGTGGCCATTTCCCTTTTTTACCGACAAGGACAGCTTGTCCATGCAATTACAAGGGGTAATGGGAAAGTGGGAGATGTTGTGACAGCAAACATCCTAACCATTACCAGTGTTCCCGTTGTGTTAAAGCCCCCGTTCCCAGAAGAGATGGAGATAAGAGGAGAAGTCTACATGCCTCTAGCTACGTTTCGGCAACTGAATTTGGAGCGTCAAAAAGAAGGGCTTGCCTTATTGGCGAACCCGAGGAATGGAGCTGCCGGAGCTTTAAAGTTACTCGATCCACGGGTGACTAAAACAAGGAAGCTAGAGCTATTTTGTTATGGGCTTGTTTCTTCAGATTCATTTGTTCGCACACAGTCGGAAGTGTACCAAGCACTTGCTAGATGGCAGTTGCCCATCTTGCCGATGGGGTATTGGGGGGTTGCTGAAGAGGTGGAGGGGGTATTTCGTTTTGTCCGAAAAGTGGGGCAAGAAAGGGGGCAATTACCCTTCGAAATCGATGGAATTGTCGTGAAAGTTGACAACCTTGCCTTCCAACAAGAGTTGGGTGTCACGGGCAAAACCCCTCGTTTTGCGGTGGCCTATAAATTGGCCCCAGAAAGAGCTAAAACCACAGTTTTGGATTTGACGTTGCAGGTAGGCCGCTCCGGTGTCATCACCCCTGTGGCAGAGCTGCAGCCTGTTGAGCTGGCAGGGAGCGTCATTCGTCGTGCAACGCTGCACAATCGGGATGAGGTGCAACGCAAAGATATTCGGATAGGGGATTGGGTATGGATTGAAAAGGGAGGCGATGTCATCCCTAAAGTTATTGAGGTAGATCTGACTTTACGTGATGCTTCGAGTCGACCCTGGCACATGCCGAACCAGTGCCCTGTATGTCATCGGCCCCTTGCAGAACAAGAAAGTCAGGTCGCTGTCCGATGTGTCAATCGTCTCTGCTCTGGAAAGAGGCTGGCGAGAATTCGACATTTCGCGTCCAAACAGGCAATGAATATCGATCATTTGGGACCTAAGGTCATCGAAAAGTTGTTTGATCTCGACTTGGTACGGGAGCCTGCTGATCTTTATATTCTTAAAGAAGGTGATTTAGAGAACATAGATGGATTTCAGACAAAATCGATTCATAATTTATTAAATGGTATCGAGGCATCTAAAACATGTGACTTGGCAACTTTGATTATGGCTCTTGGGATCCCTCATGTGGGGGCTCAGGGAGCTTTTCACATTGCCGAAGAAGGGGGAACACTAGAACGTCTTTTTGAGATGACAGAAGAAGAGTTGATGTCCATCGAAGGGGTTGGAGACAAGACGGCGAAAAGCCTTTGTGCTTACTTGTTAGATCGGGAACATCGTGTAGAAATTGAAAGGCTTATATCTTACGGAGTGGTCGTACGGCCTCACCGTAAAATCTTGAAGGGTGACAAGTTCAAGGGTAAGACGTTTGTTCTCACAGGCACCTTGGTTCGATACACTCGCCAAGAGGCTTCAAAGTTAATTCAGTCGTTAGGTGGCGTAGTCGTCTCAGAAGTTGGCCGTCACACTGATTATGTGATCGTGGGAGAGGACCCTGGCTCTAAACTTACGAAAGCTAAGAAACTCGGCATCCCCATTCTGGATGAGAGCCAGTGGCTTTCGTGGCTCGATGCTGAGGCATAGACTTCTTATACACAAATGAACTCAGAAGTTGGTTTTTGAATTTCGGCCTTTGGTCTCTGATTCAGTTGCTTCTGAAAAATAACCCAGGTTGTCAATAGAATACCACCAACTATGGGTAGAGTTGGAATACCTCCTTGCTCCAGGATGAGAAAATCGTGAGCTGGAGGGTAGGGTTTGTTGAGAAGATGTGTTGAAAGTGCATATGTGATGTGACCTACTACATCGTAAACAGAGGCTACAAGGCTATAGCCAATCGCATCGTTTAAAGGTGTCTGCCGCAAGGCGGCAAGGGATATCGAAAGGACTGTGAGAGAGACAGACAAAGATAGTAAAGGGCCTGCAAGTGCGACGACAAGAGTGACTTTGGAGGCACTTCCAAGCAACTTACCCCACTTAGATAGAGTAGATGTAGTGGAGTAGGTATAGGCTGTTTGAGATGTATCAAAGACAATGTAAGCCCTGGCTTTTTCAAAGCAAAGATCAGAGGTGAGTTTGTGGCCTAGTTCGTGGATTAGAGTTTGAAATCGGTGAGCAGTATAGTGAACGAAGAAGAAACTACGAAGAAGCAGGCTGAGATGTTGCATTGAGCGATGTGGAATTAATCTCAAACATCGAAGGCAGAAGTCGATAGATAGTTGACGTAGGGTAGTGTACAGGTAGAAAGTTGGAGGTAGTGGAGAGGCGACAAAAATGATAGGTAAGGTGATCAATAGTGCGCATCCGGCGATGCGTAAACTTTGTTCGAAGAGATGAACTGCCGAGGTGAGGATAGGGCCTTGCGGCAAAGAAAGCTGGCTAGAATGGGGGAAAATAGGCAAAGCAGTCATCATGACTGGCAGCATCCAAAAAATGACACCCTTATACTGAAAAAGTTATAAAAATAACACTCTATATTTGCGCCGTCTCAAATGTCGGATCTGTGTATATCAGGCTGCTGTACAGCAAGGGTTGATTTGCATCAAAGGTAGGTGTATTTGATGTCGGCAAGGGGTGGATTTTATTGGACGGAAGGCAAGGGTAAGGTAGAAAGAGTGACCGTAGGGCTTTGGAGGGAAGGTGGCAGAGGCTCTTATGCTTTCTAAGTCAGAGGAGTGAATTTGGGCGAGCCAGACCTCTTCGGCTTTCGGCCAACAAAGGGGTTTGGTACTGAAAAGGCCGCCTAGATAAAAGGGGATCTCTCGGTTAAGGAGGTGTTGTATATAAGGACGGTCTCGAAAGTCGACTTCTCGTTCTGTAATGACTGGGATCTTCATGTCATGAACGGGATATGTCAAGGTGAGCTGAAAATTTCTGATGTAAGGGGCGACAAGATAGTTGTATCTCGAGTCGATAGCTAGGTAAAGATCCCCTTGGGGGCCCTGTCTAAGGGTCCCTTTGCCACGGCAAAGGGACCGGAGAACAAGGGAATGGCCAGAAATCGAGCGTGGGGTCATGATTTCAGAGTGGAGGATGAGCAACGAATGGTAACTTGGAATTTGTTGTTCGGGGTGGAGATATAGGGGGGGGAGGCTTGCTTGTGGATCTACGGATACATTGGTGGATCGAGCGGTAGAGTCGAGGCTCTTTGCTGGGCTTCCTCCTTGCTTCATCCAGGGTTGGCTTAAAAATGCCTTTCTAAATCGATCGACGGGTCGTTCTGACCGGCCCCAGGCAAAAAGATTCCAGGAATATTGCATACGGTTATGTTTAATTTCATCTAATTTTAATTTAACCCAAGGAATATATCAATTAAAAATTAATGATTATCTATAACACAAATGAGTTTAAAATTATTTATTACATTTGATGTAAATTACCGACCAAGGTTTGATGGCTAGATCCTTCTATAAGAACTGTTTGCAATGTTCCTACCAGGGAAGAAGGTCCTTTAAAAATGACTTTCTTCCAACATCGAGTTCTTCCTTTGAGATGGATTTGATCCTTGTTGAGTCTTTCGACTAGAACCTCTACGGTATGCCCTAGGAAAGAACCTCGTTCCTCTTTAGCAATCTTATCTTGGAGTTCCAGGAGTTTTTGTAGCCGTGTTTCTTTGATTTCTTCTGGCACATCATCTTTCCATCTCATTGCCGGTGTTCCCTTCCTTGCGCTGTAGGCGTAGATGAATGCAACAGAGTAGCGAATCTGGTTCATAAGTTCATAAGTCTCTTCGAACTCAGATTCTGTCTCCGTAGGAAACCCGACGATGATATCGGTGCCTAAAGAGATATTGGGGACTGTCTTTCGAAGTAGAGTCACTTTGTCCAGATACTGTTCCTTGGTATAGATACGATGCATTTTTTTTAGAATACGGCTTGAGCCTGCTTGAATAGGAAAGTGGACAAATTCACAAAGAGATGGAAGGTCTCGGATAGCTTGCATAAGCTCGTAAGTAATATCGATGGGGTGAGAGGTCATGAACCGAATCCTTCCTATCCCTGGGATCTGATCGATCTGAGCTAAGAGGTCGTGGAAAAGGCATTGCCATTCAGGACGATCCTTCCCGTAGCTGTTGACATTTTGACCTAGGAGAGTGATTTCTTTGTAGCCTCTGTCAGTGAGTTGTTTACATTCTTCGATAATATCTTGAGCGGATCTAGACACTTCTTGTCCACGAGTATAGGGGACAACGCAGTAGGTACAGAACTTGTCGCAGCCACGGATGATCGATACATGAGCTTTTATGGAGTGTTCTCGTTTGGCTGCTAGATAGTCGAGATTTTCTTCGTACACATCTTCTGTTTTGAAGACTTGTTTTTGTGTGTAGAGGACCTCGTCGAGAACAGTGCCGAGATCGGAAATGTTGTTTGTCCCTAGAACAAAGTCCAGATGGGGGAATTTACGAAAGAGGGCCTCTTTTTTCGCCATGGCCATGCATCCGGTTACCCCAATCAAGCCCCTTTTTTTACGACGCCCCAATTGACCCAGTTTGCCCATTACTTTCCGCTCGGCAAGGTCACGTATGGAGCAGGTGTTAAAAATAAGAAGGTCGGCGCTCTCTTCCTGGTCAGTTGGAACAATCCCCCTTTTTTGGAGCTGACCTGCCATCACTTCAGTATCGAGTTCATTCATCTGGCAGCCGTAAGTGCGGATGAAATAGGTCTTGGGTGGATGATGCATAATACCACTCGTGAGAAATAAATTCACATTTGAGCGTGTCAAATCTGCCGAAAAGATCGTCTGAGGCATCTGGCCACCGCCAGCAGGCACCCGATTTATAGTCGGGTGGCACGAACCCTATATCCTACGATCTCTGGACAATTATCGCTTCGAGTACTGGAAGCGCTTCCGAGCTTTTTTGCGCCCGTACTTCTTGCGCTCTTTTTTTCTAGGATCTCGGGTCAGATACCCAAGCTCCTTCAAAGGGGCGCGTAGCTCATCATCGGAGCTGACAAGAGCACGAGCAATGCCGAGGCGGGTGGCTGTAGCCTGAGCTTCAAGACCGCCTCCTTTGACACGAATGACTAAATCTAACTTATTGAGGCTTGAAAATTTTGCAATCGGAGCGAGAATGAGATCCCTTTGGAGAGAAAGGGGAAAGTATTCCTCAATCGTACGGCCATTGACATCGATAATACCATTGCCAGGTCGCAGGCGGACAGAGGAGACAGCTGTCTTTCTTCTTCCAACTCCAATCATTTCTTTCTTCATAAAGGGGTGGTCCTTTCCTGGGTTAGGCGTTTACATGAACTGGTTGTTGTGCCTGCATGGGATGAGTATTTCCTGTGTAGACTCTGAGATGCCTCAATTGTTGCTGCCCGAGGCGAGTTTTTGGCATCATCCCCCTGATAGCTCGGTTCAGGATATAAGAGGGCTTACGGGCCATCATCACCCGGTAAGGGGTCTCTCTAAGGCCCCCAATGTAGCCCGTGTACTCCCGGTAGATCTTCCTGGCTTCTTTCATCCCAGTCACAGTGACTAGGTCAGCATTGATAATCACCACGCCGTCCCCGCAGTCGATATGGGGGGTATAGTCGGGACGGTGTTTACCTCTTAAAATCTTTGTTACCTCAGAGGCGAAGCGACCCAGGGTTTTGCCCTTGGCATCAAGTAAAATCCACTTTTTACTACGACCGGCTTGGTCTTTCGTCAGTTGGAGTGTTTTATTCTTTGGGTTCATAAAGGAATGGTTCCACTCATTTAAATTGGCTATGGTACGAAATATCTTCTTTTTTAAGAAGAAAAAAGGGGTTGGCCTATCAGAATTTCAGGGTCTTAAGGTGTTGTAAAAAAGGTTTCTCCGATAAGGGGCTTCCTGTGGCAGTGAGGATGAGTTCTGGTGTTGTAAACATCTTGCCATGTCGATGAATCGTCTGTTGTAGGAAGTGACGGATGAATGACAAATCTTTTTCTTCTAAGATCATAGCTTGCCAGTTTGGGTGCTCTTTTTGAAAAGAGGCAAAGAGCTGAAAAGCTCCCAGAGTGCCTAGGACGTAGGTGGGAAAATAACCAAAAAGACCAGCTGCCCAATGGATATCTTGAAGACAACCTTCTCGGTCGTGGCGAGGGGTAATGCCTAAGTATTTCTTCATCAACTCATTCCAGACAAAAGGGAGATCTTGGACGCTTAGATCTTGACCGATCAAAGCCTGCTCAAGTTCAAAACGGAGCATCACGTGCAGTGGGTAGGTCATGTCATCGGCTTCAACACGAACAAAGGAGGGGCGCACGTGGTGGACTTCTTGGAATAAGGTGTCGAGTGAGATTTTCTTTAGAGTTGGGTGGAGGATCTTTTGAAGTTGAGGGTAGAATACTTGCCAAAAGGGTTTGCTTTTACCGATACAAATTTCCCAAAAACGGGATTGGCTCTCGTGGATAGAAATAGAAGCAGCTTGGCACAAGGGAGTTCCCCATAGGTTATGGGGTAGACCCATTTCATACATCGCGTGACCTGCTTCGTGAAGCACTGAATAAATATTGCTGAGAAAAGAGTTGGGGAGAAATCTTGTTGTAATGCGTTGATCAAGGGGGTGGATGGAGATCGAGCAGGGATGGGAAGACAGATCGAGACGGTATTGTTCAGGAGCCATAGGAAGCGTGGAAAGAAGAGACTGAGAGATAGCCCACTGTTTCGAATCAGATACATGAGCCTGTAACGCCTTCGATAAAGGGGGTTGGTTCTGGAGTGCTTTGGGGATAAGACGATCGAGAGAGGCTCGGAGGCGTCGGAACAAGGAGTGAACAGTTTTAAGGGGTATGGAAGGCTCGAAAGTATGCAACAGAGCTTCGTAAGGGTGCGTTTTATATCCGAGGAAAGAGGCTTTTTCACGACTGAATTGGACTACTTTTTCCAAATGGGGAGCAAAGAGTTGAAATTGGTTGGTTCGCTTAGCCTCTGCCCATACTTGGCTAGCTTGGGTCGTAATTTTTGAAAATTCTTCGACCCAAGGTTGAGGAAGGTTGTGGAGTTGTCTGTACTCTTTCGCCCACTCACGAAGGCAAGCTTTTTGTGTTGCCGTCAAATGGGGATCTTTGGCTTTCCCAGTGCGCAAAGAGACCCTCTTTGCTAAGAGTCGTTTGAATTCGGCAGATGTTTTTCGTGCGTGAACTAAACTGGCAAGGGAACTCATCATATCAGAACGGTGAATCAAGCCGGCCTTGGGCATATGAGTCTCTAAGTCCCAGGTTTGTAGGTGCGCCATCGATTCGAAGATGGAGGTCTGTCGCGACAGACTGACTATTTCGTTATACAAGGAGTCAGGCATAAGCAGGCGGGTCCCAATTCGATTCCTGGACTGGGGGGACTTGTACTGGTTATCCTTCTTCTATGTCAAGGGCCTTGTTTGGTTCCATAAAGCTTGCATGACTTGTGGAATGCAAAGTGGTAAGCACATCCAAAAAGGGGAGATCAGATTCTGTTCAGCGATGAGAAAAATAGCATCCATGGACGTAGCAAAGAGAAAAAAAGACATGAATGTAATAAAAAAAAAGGGGGCAGCTCGAGCGGCCCTTTGGAATTGAAAGGTTAAAGGTGCCAAAAAAGCGATGAAGGGGAGGATAAAAAGGGGGGATAGCCACTTGTGAATTCGAAGAGCAAGGCAAACATGGGGAGATTGGAACTTGACGTTACCAATGAGAGGTAGGCAGTTAGGTGGGGGGAGTCCATTGGTTGGCAGATTTTTCAGACAATCAAGGGAGGGGAAGGTTTCAACGGGCACCTGCTTTTCGAGAGTGAATCGACTCTCGTTGTTGTGTTGGACAGTGTTTTTGAAATAGCTGACTTGAAAGCCTAAAGGTTCTGGATGATTGAGTTCGAGTTTGTTGATATGCATGATCCTGTGGTCGGATAGGATCCAAAAAAGATCGGTCCATTGGTTAGCTGAGTTTGATGTTGCGGCATAGATAAGGATACTTTGGTCGGGGAGATGGATGGATCGAAGGGGGGGGAGTGGTGATGTGTCCATGGAAGAAAGACGTTTTTCTTCTTTCCAATAGGTATAGGGAATCAGCCACTGGGCGTTGGCGTAACTGAGGAGGATAGATACAAAGCAAATGCCGTAGAAAGGGGACAAAACTCGGGAAGGGGACATCCCGGTGAGAAATAAGATGAGCAGCTCTTTTTGTTTTTGGAGCTCTAGCAGGACTTTTGAACAGGCAAGCAGGCAGCTTAAAAGGAGGAAAAAAGACATTTGATGTGTGATCGTGTGAAGTCTTGACATCCACCACTCAATTAGATGTTGTGGGTGAGTTAGGATGTGGACCCCATGGAGGATCGCATCGATAGCAAAGTAGATGCTCAATAACATGGATACAATCAAAACCCAAGAGATGAGGAGTCGTTTCGTCAATAGTCGATCTACGAGAGTCATGACTGTCTGCGGAGTTGTTGAAATGTAAAAAAACAAGAGAAGAGATGAGGGAGAAAAAAGACACAAGGGGCTAGGTAGGGATTTGTTTTTAAGTCTTTGCCTAGGAGGAGAGAAATAGGAAGGAGGAGGGCAAAGCTACAGGGGATCAGCCATTTGCTCAGTAAAGATCGAGGAGCTCTAGGGAGGTGAAGAGCTGCAATGAAACCAACCCAAGCTAAGCTTAAGGGAGATAGAGAAAGGGTCACTCGTCTTTGAATTTCAGCATAAGATTGCCATTTAGTTTCAGGGTCTAGTTCAGCTCGGATTCTGAGCATCGGGATGCTGAGACACGAAGTATCGAGGTGGGTGGGTCCCTTTTTGAGAAGAAAGATGAGTTCTTGTGGATTCATTTGGGTCATTTGCTCTGTTTCAATCAGCCATTCGTCTTTTGCGGCATGAGGACGAGCGAAACGAGTTGTGTGAGCAACTTCAATTTTGCCTTTGGAATAAACGAGCCGATCGATTGCTATCAGACTTGTTTGGGGGTGAAGTGAGGTTTGGTAGGCAAGGTACAGTGGGTGAATTTGATCAGAGTCGGCTGATCCACCTGAAAAAATCCAGGCATGTCTCGGCATTCGACTTAGGGAGGGGATTTGAAGTAGTTTTAGGGGTTGTTGTTCGAGAATGCTGGACAGCTCTTGACGCACTTTTCGCTTACACCAAGGGGTCAGATGACTCTGGATAGAAAAACTCAATAAGCAGATAGGTATCAATGCTATGGAAA
>JAGVDZ010000032.1 GCA_020058465.1 Parachlamydiales bacterium
AGCCGCAACACAAAGGGGGCCGAAAAAATCACCCTTGCCCGCCTCATCCATCCCAATGTGAGGAGAGGCAGGCTCTCGATAGATTTCTGGATGAGTGAACGTAAGATTTTGTAGGACTTCAGGTTCCAGATAAAATTCGATGAAAGATTGCATCTGTTTTCCTTGGACTGTGAGACTGCCCGACTCATAAAGAGCACATGTGACTCCTTCTTTTTTAGCGACAAACAGAGTATGGGGGGGGTGGGAAAATTGGAATCCTTGGTCAGCTAAATCCTGCTTGAGCTTTTCGGCTAAGCGAAGGTCGATTTTTGTGCTAAAACAGGAGGTCATAACAAGAGTATTCTATGCAGTTGGAGGGAATTACACAAGCTGCTAGAATCCAGTTTTTCTAACCACGGGTAGAGGGCTATATGAGCCAGCTAACAAACGTAGAACCACGTATGGGTGATCTATTTCGCAAGCGTCGCGAAGAGATGAATTTGAGTTTGAAAGAGGTGGAAAATGTCACTTCAATTCGAATGATGTATTTGCAGGCCATCGAGGAGGGGAAAGTGCACCAGTTTCTGTCGGCAGTCTACTCTTTGGGGTTCATTCGGCAGTATGCCAGTTTTTTAGGATTTGAACATGAAAAGCTACTAAAGCAGTTTCCTGAGGCGTTTCGGGTTTCTCATGAGAAGCAAGAGTTTGCTTACGGTATCGGCACTTTGGAGTCGAGGGGCAATCCTCAAAATAAAGTGCGGCGCGTTCCCTACTTATTTTGGGCTTTCGGAGCCATTGGTCTTACAACCCTTGCTTGGTATTTTGGGAAGTTGGTCGGCGCGTTTTGACCGCTCGGGTTAATCACTTCATCGACAAGGAGGGTTCGTGGAATGGCTTGGTGATTACTTTCTACAAGAGCGTTTAGGAGAAGGGGCCTTTGGTTCAGTCTACCTGGCGGAACATCGCTTTATTAAAAAGCCCTACATCGTCAAGCTCTTACCAGAAGAGGTTGCGGCAGATCCCTCCTTTTTCCGTCGCTTTGAAGAAGGGGTGGCTCAGGTAGCTTCTTTAGAACACCCCCACATCGTCAAGATTCATACTGTATCTGCCTTTGAGGGGCGTTTTTTTGTTGTTACAGAACCCTATTTTGATACCCTTGGGCAAACGGTGCATCTAGGTCGCTACATCGCTCTCAAGGGAAGGAGTTTGACGGAGCAAGAGAAAAAAGAGCTCTTGATGCAGGTGGCGTCAGCTCTTTGTTTTGCTCACCAAAAGGGGATTGTCCATGGGGCGTTGAAGCCAACGAACATTTTAGTGCGTCAAGAAGAGGGCAAGGTCACTGTGGCCCTTTCTGATGTTGGACTTCGTCGATGGCTTGGGGAGGCTTTTTGTTTAGATCGACTGTATCGTAGAATGCAAGAGCTCTATGTTCCAGGGATGAGAACGCCCCCTCCGAATTGGCAGGCTCTTTCTGAGGAGTTGGCGATCGAAACGACTTTTTTGGCCCCAGAGCAAAAAAGGGTCTCTCTTCCTTCTGACGGGGGGATTGGGGCTGATGTCTATGCTTTCGGAGTGTTGGCGTATTACGTCTTGTCGGGCTCCTTACCAGAGGGACGATTCCCTCTACCTTCCAAATGGCAGGTGGAGCCTCAGTATGCTTGGGATCTATTGATCGAAAAGGCGATGCATCCTGTCTGTTCGGAGCGTCCTTCTCAATTTTTTGAGAATTTAGATGAGACTCTTCGACACTCCTTTGAGGAAGTGAGAGAACGGTCGAATGCTGTTGCCCCTGAGAGTGAAAGGCAGATGGCTTTTGTTTTTCCAGAACCTCGAGCTGCTAAAGAGTCTTCGGCGCCTCGACAAGGGACGGAGGCTCTCTTAAAGCCTCTATTAAAAGAGTCTGAGATCGCAAGACCTGAATACGATGCCAATCCTGGCGCGATCTTTCAAAGGGAGATGTTGGTTTCTCATTATGTCCCCCAAAAGCCAGAGCTGCCTAATGTGGAGCCCATTTTGACAGAGATGGTCGTGATCCCTGGGGGGACCTACGCAAGGGGCAGTGTCGGGGGAGCTCGAGACGAGATGCCGAGACATCATGTGACCCTTTCTAGCTTTGCTCTCGATATTCATCCTGTGACGAATGAGCAGTTCGTCCGTTTTTTAGAAGCGATGGGGGGAGAGAAGGATCAGCATAATAACGATATCATTCGTTTAAAAAACTCGAGGATGAGAAGGGTGGCGGGGAAGGTCATTGTTGAATCAGGCTATCACCGACATCCGATCGTTGGAGTGACCTGGTATGGGGCTATTGCCTATGCCAAGTGGATCGGCAAGAGGTTGCCGACAGAGGCTGAGTGGGAAGCTACAGCCTCTGGAGGCAATGAGCATTTTTTGTATCCGACAGGAGAAGATATTGAGCGGAGTCTTGCCAATTACTTTAGTTCAGATACGACAGCGGTCATGAGTTATCCTCCCAACATCTATGGGATCTATGATTTGGCGGGCAATGTTTATGAATGGTGTGAGGATTGGTATGCCTATAACTATTACGAGACTTCCTCTGTTGAGCCGATTGAGCCGAAAGGGCCCAATCAAGGGGTGTATCGTGTTCTTCGGGGAGGGTGTTGGAAGAGCTCAAAAGAGGACTTAAGAACTTCCCATCGCCACCGTAATAATCCAGGGGCTGTGAATGGTACATATGGATTTCGATGTGCTGCTGATGTGGTTGTGGGGAGGTAGTCGTTGAGGCTAGACATGGACGGGATTCGAAAGCATCCCACTTATCCTCGATAGGGTCATCCTGTTGAGTATATACACAAATGAACTCAAAAGTTGGTTTTTGAGTTCATTTGTGTATAAGGAAGTTTGTTCAACGAGAAGGGCATGTCGTCAGATTTATGAAGGGACGCTTTATGCAGCCAGGCCTGGTATCCACAACTGTTTGAAAGGGATACAATATCACTTTGGGAAGGAGGTGCCGCGCTCTTTCAGCAAGGCAACACTCGTTCGTAAACCCGAATTGGATCAGAGGTATGGGTTTTGGCTAAGCACATTCACGTATGCTGTCGGCCTCGGGGGCTACGAAAAGGTGATTCAATTTGTACGCAACCATGGGTTGCGTCGTCTTGGGTATGGATGCTTTCCTAAAGTTCTCGGCGATACTGTGTTATACCATTCGCGAGAAATAAATTCATATTTAACTGCGTCGGCTTAGCAACAAATTTTTGGTCTTCACTCGCGCCTTGCCTATCGGCAATGGTCGCTC
>JAGVDZ010000044.1 GCA_020058465.1 Parachlamydiales bacterium
AGCGACCATTGCCGATAGGCAAGGCACGAGTGAAGACCAAAAATTTGTTGCTAAGCCGACGCAGTTAAATATGAATTTATTTCTCGCGAATGGGATCAATTGGAGGTAAAAAGGGCCTTCAAGTCTCGGCTTGTCATACGCCGCCAGGCGCCCACTTCTAGAGATCCTAGGCGGCAGTGACCGATTCGAATCCGTTTGAGTTCGATCAAATCAAGACCCGCCCTTTCCGTCAAGATCCGCACTTCGTGCTTTTTCCCCTCTTTCACCGTGATGATGAAAGTGCCCCTCCTTAGTTTTCGAACTGAGACAGGACGTACCCTCCTCCGGTCTACCCAGGCCCCCTTAGACAAAGATTGTAAATGAGAGCTTTCAATCTCTTGCTGGACTTTGACAAGGTATTCTTTTTCAATGTTGGCCGAGGGGTGGATGATTTTTTGAGTCAGATGACCGTCATTCGTGACAAGAAGAAGCCCTGTCGAATCTTTGTCGAGACGCCCCACGGTGAAGAGCCTTTTTTGAGAGTGGGGAAAGAAGTCATAGACCAACACTTGCTTGCCTACCCTGGTATGGGTGCAAAGGACCCCTTTTGGCTTGTGGAATAGATAGATTTCTTTTTCCTCTTCCCCGTGCAATGGGTTTTGGTCGACCACGATTTTGTCAGTCTCCCAACAGACAAGAGTCTGGGGGAGGGTGATAATGACATCATTAACTTTCACACGTCCTTGGAAAATAAGCTCTTCGGCCTGCCTTCTCGAAGCTACCCCTGCTGCAGCAATAGCCTTGCTTAATCTTTTTTTTATCGTCATCTAAAAACCCTCGAAAGACCTCTATCCTTAAGGAGGTCCGACCCAGTATACTGATCGATCGGGTTTAAACCTACGTTCAAAACTGTAGTTGAGAGGGACCGATGAGTCAAGAACCCAAACTTGTGTTACTTCGTCATGGAGAGTCTCTTTGGAATGCCCAAGGGCGCTTTACAGGGTGGGTCGACATTCCTTTGAGTGCCAAAGGGGTACAAGAGTCGATCGAGGCGGGAAAACAACTCTCTTCAGTGGGAATTGATCGGGCATTTGTCTCTAGCTTAGTCAGAGCGCAGACGACGCTTGTGTTAGTGCTTCTCGAGCAAAGAACAGGGAAGACCCCCTATTTTCTCCACCCACTGGATCCAGAAGCATCAAAATGGGAAAGGATTGACTGTACTGAGGTGATGAGTGCAATGCTCCCTGTCCATGTCGCTTCAGAGCTCAACGAAAGGATGTATGGCGATCTCCAAGGAAACTCGAAATTGCAGGTGGAACAGGACATGGGACAAGATGTACTCAAACTTTGGCGACGCAGCTACCGCCAGGGACCTCCCGGTGGGGAGAGCTTAAAAAAGACCAAAGAGAGGGTCTACCCTTATTTTGAGCAGGAAATTGCTCCATGCCTAGATCGAGGAGAGACTGTTCTTGTGGTTGCCCACGGCAACTCCCTCAGGGCCATTTTGATGGGAATGTTTCGCATGAGTGAAGAGAAGATTGTCGATCTCGAGGTGCCGACGGGCCGTCCTTTGGTGTATGCCTATCGACAAGGGGTTTGGGTGGCCTTATGAGTGAAGCTCGTCTCTCTCAAAGAGTTCTCGATGGTATTCAACCCTACTTAGCTCGAAAACAGAAGCTTTCTTTAGAAGATCGACACCACAAACAACAGCCCCTTCGAGAGCTTGTGGGTGTCGGCTCTGAGATGGACTTAGAGGTGACCTGGGGTGGTATCGATGCGACCTGGCGTGTGATGGAGGCTCTTTACTTGGAAAAGGTAAGAAAAGAGGGGAGAAACCATTACCTCATAGGTCTTGCTTTTGAAGTATTCCCCCATTGGATGCGAGCTAGACTTGAAGAGTTGGGTGTTGTGGTGGAAGAAATTGCAATGGATGCAGATCAAAGAATCGATATCGAAAAGCTCAAACAGCAAATCACGCCTCGTACTCTTATGCTCTCTTTATCTATGGCGAGAAAGGACAAGGGGGCACTGATTGAACCCTATCTCGAGTGTCTTCAAGTGGCCCGTCAACGAAAGCTGTTGGCTCACCTTGATTTGACAGGCGTCGTTGGAATCTTGGCTATGGATGATCTAAGTGCTTGGGACTATGTGACAATGGGGGATCAAGGTCTACAGTCTGGAGGGGATTTGGGAGCTATATTCTACGACAAAGCAGCCCCTCGAGTCGAGCCCTCTTCAAATTCTGGCATGTGGCAAGAATTGGGCTCCATTGCCCTTTTTTCAGCAGCTTCGCTAGCTCTATCGAGACTCGATCAACGTATTTTAGAGGGGATTCGGCTTGCCCAGATGCTCGAACAAAAGCTGCAGAGTTATTTCGATCGATCGGTGTTGAGAGCATCAAGAGAGCTCATGAGGGCCCCTGGCACCTTGTGGGTAGCCTTGCCGAAGATACATCCAGACCTTTATCTTCACTATTTGAAGGTAGATTTCGATCAATCGAATCTCGATATCTCAATCTTGGAAGATCATACTTTGTTCATTGAAATACGGCCTACTACGACAGAGGAGGACTTGCAAAAGATCAGTAAGCGACTCGATCAAATTATCCCCACTTTACAAGCGCTCAGTCGAGGATTTGCCGAAGATATGCCGCTGATTCGACGAGAGCCAAGCTCTTTTGAAGCTCCATTGGTAACAACAAGACTCCAGGGTCTGCTCTATGTAGGGATGATCCATGAAGAGCCTCTCCCAGAAGGCCTTCGGCATGTTCGTGTAGAAGAAAGTGGTATGCTGATCTTAGATTGGCTGGTTGATTGTACAGATGGGGTGATCGTAGATGTGAGATACCAAGCTTTAGGTCCACCAGCTCTTGTCGCTGCCGCCGAGGCCCTTTCGGAGCTTTGCCTGCGTAAAAACTATGACCAGGCATCCCGGATTTCGGCGCATCTTCTCGATCGGTTTTATCAAGAGCGCAGATCTAAGGAGGTGTTCAGTCTGCAGGATAACTTTTGGCTGAATCGAGTTCTGTCGGCACTTGATAAAGCTGTCTATCAATGTTTGGATCTGCCCCTTGCCCCCGACTATAGCTCAACGCCTCTTCATAAAGAGACCTATTCCGACGAGCCTCTCGGAGAGGGGGGTATCCCTGGTTGGGAGGCCATGGGCTTAGAGGACAAACTCCAGGTGATTGAGGAGGTGCTGGCCCTCGATATTAGACCCTATATCGCCCTCGATGAAGGGAATGTCCAGATTGTCCGCTTAGAAGAGGGGCACCAACTTCACATCGCCTACCAAGGGTCCTGCACCAGCTGCCACTCTGCCACGGGATCGACTCTCTCGGCTATCCAAAGTATTTTGATAGCGAAAGTCCACCCCTCTCTGATTGTGATTCCCGAGCTCTGAACGATTGTAGTTTAAAATCTCAAATATCTAATAATTAAAGATTTATGTACTTTTTAATTTCTTTTATATCAAAAATTTTTATTTAAAATATTTAGAAAATATGATATAATTTAATATAAATTATATGTATATTTCATGATATCTAAATATTCACTATTAGATAGACCAAATAATCTAAGTCAGGATGAACTGGATCATTGGGCTGCTCGGGAGACGGAGGCTTGGCAGCGCCTAGGGATCTATGTTCAAGCACCTCCAGATAGGGAGGTGGAGCAACTCGATCGAAGCCGTGTGACTGTCATGGGAAAAGGTCAGCTAGAGGCGGATACTGGAGGACTGACAACAGAGCAACGGTGTCAACTTATCCAGGCTCGGATCGATGCCGTAGCTTCCTATCTACTCTTTCGGTTAGAAAAGACATCTCAAGAAGGGTATGTTGAGTGGGAAAGGACGAGAAAAGGCCATCAGCGATCAGAATGGATCCCGGAGAGACTTAAAGGTCTTAGAGACTATTGTCGAGAGAGGCACCTTCGCGATCAGAAAGACGACTTTAGCTTGAGGCTAGATTCTCCGGCACAACTACCCGAAGGTGATGTTACAAGCCCCGAGTGGGCCAGTCGAGTTGGAAGACGGTTACAAATTCAAGAGCTCTCCGAAGATCTATTGAGAATAGCTGAAACGAACCGACGGCAGTTACATGATCTTGAAACAGAAGCCAACGAAGTCTCTGACTTTTTCATTGGTTTAACACAATCTAAAGACTCGACCTATCGAGGTGGTCTAGAGCATCCTCATCTACATCAGATGGTCCAGTATCGTTTGACCTTAAACGAGTACTTTGATCAGCTGTACGCTGCCCATCTGCAGCTTTTGAAGTCAAATTCAGCGGACGAGCGAGATCAGATTTTCGTTGGCCCTCAGCCAGAATGGCCTCGGCCTCTTCGAGAGGCGAGCGAACTGTATCGTGCAACTGGAGTGGAACCATCAATAGATGAAGACATTAAAGATGACCAAATGAGGGTGGCTCGGTTCGCTTATGGTAGGGAGGGTGTCTCTCCTCCAACTTTAACGTCGATTACAGATACAACAACTCGTTTTGGAGATCTTCAAAGTACGACCCTTGTGAGATATTGGTGGTATTTTATTCAAGATCCTCGAACGACAGAAGAGGCCCGTTCTTTTTTTGCCTACCGGATCCAACAATATTTACAAAGTACTCCTTCTTCTGATGAAGGACGGCGCTACCAAGCTGATTCAAATGAGTTTTTAGAGAGAATGTTGGAAAGGCTCAAAGAGATTGAGTCAGGTGGCCCCAATGTCATTGTGCAGCATATGGATCCTCCAAAGGTTCGCAATATCCAAGAGGCTGAGGCAACAGCTGCCCAATGTCAAATCATTTTTCAATCAAAGATGGGATGGTTAACACGTCTCCTACACCGTCCAGGCTACACTATTCAATTAAGGGATGCTGAAGAACTTGTGCGGGATCGGCAAACCATGAAGGGACAATTTTTTGTCAAAACTCCAAGCGGTCTGGCCTATACGCATCAGGCGGCCGATTTTGCGAAACTCGAAGGATTAGATGTAAGAAAATTTTACGAGTTTTCAAAGCCTTTAGCCTATCAGGATATGACCATCGTGGAGAGAAAGGTGGGTGGATGGTTTTCTCGCGCTCCTAAAGTAGATGGAGCTGAGTTTTCTTCTGTGACTTCATTAGAAATGGGCTTCTTTCATCGCTCTTTGATGCGTCAGATTTTGCAAGGCAAGGAAATTTCACTGAACATGGAACTTCAGTATATGGCGATGATGAAATTTGTGGTGACTCGACAGGGCAACGATCCTATTTGGATAGAAAAACAACGACAAGCCAACGCTCTGCAGCAGCGTCTCATCAAAGAGAGGAGAGCTCATCTGGATGTAGAGGTCTTGTCCACAGAGGGGGGTAGAGAAGATCTTGCCACAGCAGAGCGAGCGATGAAAGAGCCTATCAACACCCTTCAAATACAGCGAAGGCATTTAGAAGTAATGGCGACAACGGCAGTCACTCCCGAAGAGCGTGCATGGTTTAAAGACAAGGGTGTGGAGTTCGATCCTAGGAGCCTCATCGATGCATTCGACAAAGAGATTGGTGCATATGAACAGTCAATCGAGGATGGGGAAGATTTGCTTGTCCATTTTGAGAAGCTGGCTTTGTTGATCCGGCAGATCTATACCATTATCCGCAACCAGGCCTCCCAATTGAATGCTTACAATACTGCCATAGAAAAATGCCCATTCAAGGGCCGGCCTTTTGTAGCGGCATTAGGGAGCTATTTAGCCTTTACAAATCAATTTCCAATCCAATCCTCGGACACAGCTGGCAGGATTGCTACAGCACTCGGAGGGTCTGTAAGAGCCATTCGAGCGTATACATCCATCAGGACAGAAACAAATCAATTACAACGGGTTAAATTCCACCAGAGCTAACATGCATTAGGTGTGAATTGGACCCACTGAATTAATTGTTCACGAACAAGGACGACATAAGTGCGCCGCAACGTTTCCAAATCAAAGAGAGTTTGAGTTTCTACAAACACAGACGTGGCAGGCTGGTCGATCACTTCTAATTTCTTATCTGAAACATTGATGTTGGCCCCTACTCCCAAGATAGCATACAGGTGGGGACCTCGGATGATGACTTCTGCCAGAGCCCCTGCAAGTTTTTTGGATCTGACAAAGAGATCATTGGGAGGCTTCAAACTCGTCTTGAGATGGCAGTGCCTATGTAACAGTTGTTGCAAAGGGACCAAAGCACTTTGGGCTAACGTATGTAGGTGAGGGAGTCCATGAGGCAAGGTGAAGACCAAAGAAAGGGTCAGGCTTTCCAATGGAAATGAGGTCCAAGTTTTTTGACGCGTGCCCCTTCCTTTCGTTTGCCGATCTGTATAGACACAAGTCAAAGCCGTCGGATCCCACTGATGGAGATTCTCTCGGGCATAGGTTTGAGTGGACTCCACCTCATCCAGAGAGGCGAAAGTGATGCTGAAGTTAGAACTCATACCCAACGCAACAAACACTGCGAGTTTGTATCACATGGGTTACATCAAATTCAATAAACTTTTTTCCGTGACTTTGACCTGAGACAGGGCTAATCCCAGAATCTCTGATTCAACTCACCTGATTAAAAACCGCACTCAGAAAAACATTATAGGATAGAATCATGGTTCTATGTGGTGGACTCAAATTGACCGGCGTATCGTTATCGTCATGCTAGCTCTCATGATGTTCAGCTTGGCAGTGATCTCTTCAATGACCCTGGAAGAGGGGCAGACGGGGTTTTGGACACCCTATGTCAAGGGGCAGCTTCGTTGGTACATGCTTGGCTGGCTCTCGTTTTTTATGATGACGTACTTTGACTACCAAAAACTACGAGAATGGAGCCCTTTTTTATATGGGTTGGCCATTGTTCTTTTGGTGGGCCTTTTTTTTGTTTCTCCCATCCAAAACGTACATCGTTGGTACCGTATCCCTTATCTGGCAAGCATCCAACCCTCTGAGCAGGGTAAGATCGTTGTGATTTTATTTGTCAGTTGGTTTTTGGAGAGGAAAGAGGCCACGAGACACACCCTTTGGACGGCTCTTCAGGTAGGGCTCATCGTAGGGCTTCCATTCCTTTTGATTTTGAAGCAACCTGATTTAGGCACCGCGCTGACCTTATATCCGATTATGCTCGTCATTGGGTATATGGCGAAGATGCATCGAGGTGTTTTAAAAGGCTTTTCTTGGGTGGGTGTGATTCTTTTAGGTGGGGTATTAGCCCTGTTTTTAGGGGTGACATCCCACGATAAGGCAAGGCCCTTGTTCACCTCTTTTATCAAAGAATATCAGTATGAGCGGTTGAATCCTGAAACCTATCACCAGAGAGCTTCTCAGACAGCTTTAGCTATTGGTGGGGTGACAGGTCTTGGTTGGCAAAAGGGGTTTTTTTCCAGACAAAAATGGTTGCCGGCGGCTCATACAGATTCTGTCTTTGCCGCTTTGGGCGAAGAGTTTGGTATGCTGGGGATTGCATTCTTACTATTCCTTTTTTATGCGATGGTCTATTGTAGCTTTCAGGTGGCTCTTGTCGCGAAGGACCTGTTTGGGGCCCTTCTGGCAGGGGGGCTTGCAGCCTATGTGGCGATGCACGTGCTTTTCAATGCAGCTATGATGTGTGCACTTTTACCCATTTCGGGAGTGCCCTTGATCCTAGTGACCTATGGAGGCAGTTCTCTTGTGACGACGATGGCTGCTCTAGGGCTTTTGCAAAGCATTTATATCAGAAGGTTTACATTTCAGGTGAGGTAAGTATGCCGAAGTGCCATCCCTTTTTATTCCAACCAGGCGTTTGGTCAGGAAGTGGACAGATTGTGTTGAACATGGTGGAAGAGGCTCTTTCCTTTACCACGCAGTGGATTGTCCATCCGAAAGATGTCCTGGGTAAGATTTTAGGCTCGCAGAAGATCCAGATCCAAGGCCTTTCCGATGAGATGTTGAATGAGCTTTGTTTCTACGATATCAAAGGCAAGGGCTTTAGTGTCGACTTTTCCAATGCCAACATTGGTCGAGTTGTAGGACTTGGGATTTTTGATGAAACAAGCGTAGGGTGGGAGTTTACGAATAATGATCTTGGGTTTGAAGGATTTGAGACATATCTTCTACAGAGTGACGGCACGTATTTGATGCATGCTGAATATCTGACGAGTGAGCAGTTTCGGACCCAAATCCAAGCTAGGCTTTCTTTAGAGTCAAATGAAGTGTCGAGCTATGATACAGAAGGGGAGAGTGAAGGTTGTGAAGAGGACAGCTAAAGCTTTACATTGGACTGGGCTTTGGCTTGGGCTTTTGGTTTTGGTCACCGCTTGCGCAAGGGGAGGGGAGATTGTCACGCAATCGAGGGTGCATGAGATTGTCTTAGGGATGACCGAGCAAGAGGTGACGAAAGCTTTGGGTGCTCCTTTTGCAGTCCACACCTGTAAGGATGGGATTGTTCAGTACGAGTATATCGAAAGGATCATCGTTGGGGGCGAGTCGAAAGAAGAGAGACACTATTTTCTCTTATTCCGAGACGGTAAGCTGATTGAGAAGAGGTTGAAGATTGTGACCCCCTGGCCTTGGCAAGAGAATAGCTACGATTTGCAGACAACATAATATACCAGATTCAGGTTCATAGACTTCTGCCGAGTGTACTTTTTAGTTGTCTTGGTAGAGCAAAGCTTGGTAAGCTCTCGCTCTTTCAGAAATAAATTCACGTTTGAGCTGTGTGAAAGTGCTGCAATTGATATATACACAAATGAATTCAAAAGTTGGGAATTTGACAAGGAGGTAGCTTGGAATTCATCTTTCTGAAGCAGCTAAACTTAAAAAGTTTAGCGATACAAG
>JAGVDZ010000185.1 GCA_020058465.1 Parachlamydiales bacterium
CAACAATCCAAATAAAATCTAACTTAGAAACATGGAATTAAATACAATAACGGAATTCAAATCTTCAAAAAAGTTAAGAGAAAAACTGGCTGATTTTGGTTTCACAAAGAAGTTTAACTTTGGTGAAATAATCTTAAATGAAAACGCATATATTAAAGCAATTCCTATTGTAACAACTGGTAGCATTCGAGTAATGCGGATAGACGAAGATGGGAGAGAAATTTTACTTTACTACATCAAAGCAGGAGAAAGCTGTATCATGTCCTTTTTAGGTGGTTTGCACCAAGATACCAGCAAAGTAAAGGCAATAGCAGAAGAAAAAACCGAAATTCTTTTTATTCCTATTGACAAAGTGAGCTTGTTGATTAAAGAATTTCCTGAATGGCTTGACTATATTTTTCGTTTGTATCACAAACGCTTTGAGGAATTATTAGAAGTGGTGAATGTCATAGCCTTCAAAAAATTAGATGAACGTCTTTTAAACTTCATTAAGAAGAAATCTGAATTGACAAAAAGCCAATACGAGATCAGATATTTCGGGTTTGACTTTTCTAGTAAATACAGTCGTTTATCTATTCCAAGTCCAAACGGGAGAGAGCTAGACATAGATAGAGCAACGAGTCTTCTTAAAGGTATCCTAGATTGGGTATTTATCTATGAGTTTGGTCGTAGATATAATTTTGGAGAGGAAAGTGCTCAAATTCAAGCTTTCAGAGATCAGCTAGTAGAGAAGTATAGTAGGGAAATAGCTTCTAGAGTTTGAATTCATTTGTGTGTTGGAAATGGGGCCTGTTGTGGATTGAATTTCATTGCATGATTTTTGTTTGTCTGACATTATCTGATACGAACTAAATTAAATTGAATCAATTATGCAGTATTTATTTACATCGTCAATACTTTTTCTAGCTTCCCTTGTCTCTCCACTTACGGCAGCCATCCCCAAAACTGCCGAATCCGAATCTGCGGTGATTTTAGGGGGAGGTATCGGTGCTCTTACGTCCGCTCTTTATCTTGCCAGAGCTGGGTTGCACCCCCTGGTCATCGAAGGAGAGCTTCCAGGTGGGCTCCTGGCGCAGTCACATTCGGTCCAAAATTGGCCCGGAGAAATGGAAATTGAAGGGCATGCCCTGACGGACAAAGTGAGGATGCAAGCTGAAGCCAATGGAGCCCGATTTTTAAAGGGAGAGGTCGTTAAGGTCGATTTTTCTAAAGGCCCATTTGTCTTGACTACCCGTCCGTTAGACATGAAGGACAAGACTCGCGAGATCCTTGCTGATTCGTGTATTATCGCGATGGGGACGACACCGAACTTTTTGGGCGTTCCAGGAGAACAGGCGTATTGGGGACAAGGGGTTACGAACTGCGCGATCTGCGATGGAGCTCTTTATCGTGACCAGGTAGTTGGCGTAGTCGGAGGTGGAGATGCTGCCGTGCTTGAAGCATACTATCTTTCAAAGATTGCCAAAGAAGTTCATGTGTTCGTCAGGAAAGGGCAACTTCGTGCGAACGAATCGACGCGGATCCAAGCTCTTATGGAACAGCCTAACGTACAATTTCATTACAATAAAGAAGTCATCGAAGTGAAGGGGGATGGAACCAGTGTGACTGGTGTTGTACTGAAAACAGGACCTGACACTGTGGAGGATGTTCCGTTGGATGGCCTTTTCCTTGCGATCGGGTCTCGCCCGAACACCCAGGTGTTTCAAAATAAACTTGAGCTAGATGGAAAGGGATATGTGAGTCTTAAAAAAGATCAAGAAACTTCTGTTCATGGAGTCTATGCAATCGGCGATATCGCGGATCCTGTCTACAAGCAGGCCATCTCGGCAGCGGGGAGTGGGGCAATAGCAGCCCTTCAGTCTCAACAATTTCTGATGGAGAAATCAAACCATCCCGTCGCTTTAAATCAGGGGGAGAAAAAAGATTCTCCGTCACATGAAGTCCTCGAAATTGCCTCTTTTGCACAATTCGAGAATGAGCTAAAGCAGGCCAATTCTCCCGTCGTTGTGGACTTCTATGCCACATGGTGTGGACCTTGCCGTCAGCTTGCCCCCATGTTCGAAGCGAGTGCACACCGCCTTTCAGGAAAGGTAAAATTTTTCAAAGTCAATGTCGACAAGGTGCCTGATTTGAGCCGCTTTTATGGGATTCGATCGATGCCGACGGTTCTTCTCTTCGATTCTTCCGGAAAGGTGCTCGAGAGGAAGGTGGGAACAGATCAAATTGCGGCTCTACTCGAACATCTTCAGCCAGACACTTCTTTGTAGCAAGGCTTGTTCTTCAAACATCTCTCGCCCTTGAATGAGGAAAGGGGCTTCAAGACGGGTGCCAAGTTCTAAAAACGGTGTAGAGGGTGTCTCCTTCGAGTAACTGATGTCCATCAACGGTGTGCAGCGAGGCATGTGTCCTATAGAGAGGGGCAAAGGGGAGGTCGTGGCGTTGATTAAAAGATCAGAGGTGGTGGGAAAATCTTGTATAGATAGGGGTCTACAGTCCAGCAAGCTAGCTACACGTTGTGTTGTGTCATAATTGGGGTGAAACAAAGAGACAGAGGCACGCTGCCTTCTTGCTTCCAAGGCAATCGCCCGTGCAGCTCCTCCGACCCCTAGGATCACCAGGTGGCGCCCTTCAACCGACCCAAGATGGCGCAAGATGGCTGTCAGGGCCCCCTTCCCATCCGTATTGACTCCCATCCACGTTCCGTCATCTTGACGCACAAGTGTGTTCACAGCTTGGATTTTTTTTGCATCCTCGCTTAGATCGGATAGATGAGGGATGACTTTTTCTTTGTAGGGCGTGGTGACGCTAATACCACGAAGGGGAAGAAGATCTGTTGTCTTCTTCAAAAATAGGGCCAGTTCTTGGTCTGTTTGTAGATGGATTTTGATGTAGAGTCCTTGTCGGCCACTTTCAGTAAAGAGGTGATTATGAAACAAAGCGCCGAGGCTCGTAGAGGTCGTAGGGCCTCCGATCAAGGCAAAAAGGGGGGTGGCGGCTGTCGTTTCTAAGTG
>JAGVDZ010000133.1 GCA_020058465.1 Parachlamydiales bacterium
CAAAGCTTTCTGTCACCAGGGGTGTCCACGGAGTCTTTGGTTACGAACAAGGCAAAGAGCCCATCTCCATCCCTGCAATGACAACACAAAGCATTGATCGGATTGGAGCTGGTGATGCCTACCTTTCCCTCTCTTCTTTAGCTCTCGCTGCTGGGACAAGCCTTCTACACGCCGGGTTTTTGGGAACATTGGCAGCTTCGATGAGTATCCAGATGATTGGTAACTCTGGTCCTGTTGGGTATGCTCCTTTGATCAAGTATCTCACCCGTATGTTGAAGTAGCTGATGCACCCTTTTTGGAATCTTTGCCTAGGGGCCAAGTGTCGAAATTGTTGGAGCCTTTCTGGATTGGTCCTATTGGGTTCGGGATCTGCCCTTTTTGAAGGGGTCTCTTTTGCCCTATTATTCCAAGCTTTTTCAGGACTGCATTCTACTCCCCAAGTATCTTTTTTTTTACAATCTTGGCTGCCGATACAGGGTTCTGGGATCAGCTTTTTTATTGGATGTACCCTCCTTGCGATCGCCTTCCAGATTCTACGAAGTGGTATCGGTTATGGGACGACCTGGGTATCGACTCGCATCGGTTGCAGGTTACAAGTTGATTTGCAAAGGAGCATTTATCGTAAGATCTTATCGATGGAGTACCGAGAGGTCGCAGCGCAGTCCATTGGTGCTTTGATCGAGATAGCCAGAAGTCCAGCTCAGTTCATCAATCCCCTCCTTGAGGGGATCAATCGTTTTGTGGTCTCGACTTTGACCTCCTTGGCTATGGTGGCGATGATGTGGTGGCTCCACGCTTCGTTAACTTGGATTTCTCTGGGTCTGTTTTTCTTATTCGGATGGCTTCAAAAAGGGCTCATTCGAAATATACTGCGCTCCTCAGACCAATTCTCCCACCAGCTGATGGCCCTGAACCAACACACGTCCCAAACCTTGCAAGGGGTCAAACAAATCTATCTCTTTTCTGAGCAAGAAACAGTGTTATCTAAAGTTGACACAACGGTCGATGAGATAGGCCAAGCATCGCAAAGAGTCTATCTTCTTTCCAACATCATCCCCTATCTCAATGAGATGATCAGCGTGATTGTCCTCGGTCTCGTTCTTCTTTCAGCTCTCTTAGTCGTAGGGGTGGAGGAGATGGCGTTTTTACCCATCCTGATGACCTTTTTATTGATCAGCTACCGACTCAGCACGAGAGTTCAGACGGCGCTCGGCGTTCTAGGTTCGGTGGGGACCTACTATGGGCCTATCCGAAGAGTCTACGAGCTTTTTGATCGAAAAGATCCAGTATCGCCCCCCCGCTCTTCTCCAGAGTCGAATAAGAAATTACAAGCAGGCTTAGAACTGCGCCATGTTTCATTTACCTATCCATCACAGACTCAACAAGCTTTAAGTGGGATCAACCTTTGTGTAGATAGGTGCACGATGTTGGGCGTCGTTGGCACCTCAGGTGCTGGAAAGACCTCTTTGGTCGATCTGATCTTGCGTCTTTATGAGCCAGATCAAGGATCTCTTTGGATCGATGGCGAGCCGGCACAAAGGTGGGATCTTGCTGCATGGCGCAAGCTATTTGGCGTCGTTGCACAAGAGAGTTTTTTGTTCAACGAAACGCTGGAGGCCAACATCCGTTTTGGTAAGGAAAATCTCCCTTTTGAACAAGTGGAGCAGGCAGCTTGCCTGGCCCATATTCACAACTGGATTCAAACTCTGCCTTCGAAGTATCAAACCTTGGTGGGAGAAAAAGGATATCGACTCTCTGGGGGAGAAAGACAGAGGGTAGCCCTTGCAAGAGCGTTGATTCGAAAGCCCCAAATCTTGATCTTAGATGAGGCGACAAGCCATCTCGATAGTCAGACGGAAAAAGAAATTCAAGATGCGCTAGAAGAAATCCGAAAAGAGATTACCCTCATCGTCATTGCCCACCGTCTTTCGACGGTCCGTCTTGCTGATCAAATTATCGTGATGGAACAGGGGCAAATTATCGAAAGAGGGACTCATGAAATGTTGATGACCCACTCTCAAGGGGCGTACGCTCACCTATGGGAATTACAAACAAGAACAACTGAGTAGATTATGACAACGAAAGTATGCGTCATAGGCAGCAACTCCTTTTCAGGAGGTGACTTCATCGATTACCTCTTAGAGCTGGGGCACTATGAAGTGATAGGATTGAGCCGCTCGCCTGAAAAGCCGCCCCTTTTCCTCTCCTATCGAGAAAAACACTCTCCCCTCTTTTCATTTTACCAAATTGACTTAAACCACGATGCAACAAGGCTAGAACAGCTTCTCGATCAAGTACAACCCCACTATATCATCAACTTTGCCGCTCAAAGTGAAGTAGCCCCCTCCTGGGCTCATCCGGAGCACTGGTTTCTGACCAACGCAGTGGCAATCACTCGCCTTGCGAACATCTTGAAGGGCAAACGTTACTTGAAGAAATATGTCCACATTTCCTCTCCAGAGGTCTATGGTACTTGTGTAGGGAATGTCTTAGAAGATGCCCCTTTGAATCCGACCACTCCCTACGCTGCTTCTAAAGCAGCTGGCGACTTATCTCTTTGGACTTTTTACAAAAACTTTAAACTGCCTCTCGTGATGATCCGAGCCACCAACGTCTATGGCCCTCGTCAACAGCTATTCAAA
>JAGVDZ010000143.1 GCA_020058465.1 Parachlamydiales bacterium
ACGGCCTAGAGCGGGAGATTGTCCATCCGATCGCCGACGCCATCTGTCAGTTTGCGAAGGATCAAAATCTCACATACACCCCTATCGACCAACTCCAAGCCACCCCAGGGTTTGGAGTGAGGGGGCGCGTCGAAGGAAGGGATGTAGCGATCGGCCTTGTCGAATTTATTCACCAAGTGACGTTGAACAAACTCCCCTGCGAAATCCCTCCTCAAGCAACGCTTGTCACCTACCTTCTCGTCGGCTCTTCTCTCTTTGCCCTCACCTTCTTAGATGATGTGCGTAAAGAGGCCAGGGCGACGATCCAAAGCCTCAAAAAGCTCAAGATCGTCTCCTGGATGTTGACAGGTGATCATCAACACAGTGCCGCAATCACAGCTCAAAAGCTAGAGATCGACCATGTCATGTCGGATTTACGCCCTGAGGACAAGCTGAAGAAAGTGGAACTCCTCTCTCGACAAAGCCCCTTGGCCATGGTGGGGGACGGAATGAACGATGCACCCGCTTTAGCTAGAGCCCATGTGGGAATCTCTCTTGGACTCATCGGAAGTGAAGCTGCCATAGAAGCCTCTGACGTCGTCTTACTGAAAGACGAGCTTCAACTACTTCCATGGCTGTTTCAAAAAGGAAGATCAACTCGCCGGATCGTGAAACAAAATCTCACGGTGGCCCTCTCTGTCATCCTCCTGGTCACACTGCCCGCCCTCCTCGGCTGGGTTCCCCTTTGGCTTGCTGTCGTCCTTCACGAAGGGGGCACTGTTCTCGTTGGGCTCAACAGCTTGAGGCTGCTCACCTGAGATTGCACACCCGATATAATACCAAATATCAAAAACACAGTTTGGCCAGTGCGAAAGCTGTCGAAATTTTACTCCAATCGCAAAAAGTGGCGCCAATTCCACGATTTTATGGTATAATTGGGAAAAATTGGCGCAGTTTCATCAATGGATAAGAAAACTTCTAGACAAGACCTCTTTGAGATTCTTCGAAGATTCCACCAAGGGGCTTCTATTGAAGATATTTTACTTGCTTTTACGCCAAAACCCAAAAAAACTGTACAACACTACCTTGCCAGATTGGTGCAAGAGGGGCACATTGAGGCTTTGAGGGCACTCTACAGATGATCCATCCTACTTGTCTTTGTAGAACCTTGACCCCCATCCAGGCCTGTCGTTCTCTTTTTTCAAAGATCGATGCTTTAGCACGAAAAGTGGCCAGCTTCGTAGCCTCATTTTTTACCTGGTTATTTCACCAGGTCTGGAATGTAGTTTCCCCCACTCCAAAAGCAGATAAAATTTATTGCAAACATCAAACTCTAAAAGAGATGACATCGATTCTAGGGTATCCACCTGATATCAAAACAAGTACCATTTTAGCAGAAGTTCCTTACAGGTCTGCTACAGAGTGGCATGCCGAATTAAAGAAATTCATAATAAAGTCAGGTGAGGTCCTACCCAATGACGAGATGACCCCTTTGTGTGACCTACAAAAAAGAGCTCTAATAGACCTATTTAACAAAGTGTACGAAGGCAAACAACCAACGGATATACTCACAGATGTAGTGGTCGATGCGCTGGTCCAAGGTAACGAGGTAGTAGAGGCAGTCAGCAAGGACGAAGCTGCAAGGTTATGGGCAAATTATCTCAGCCCTTTATATGCAATGCCATCTACTGCTGATCTACGGCTTCTTTACTTAAAATGTCTTTATTATGCCAACGAATCATCCCCCTTCGATTTGGACTTGTTCCGTCCCTACTTAGCTGCAATGATCACATCCACGAAACATTGTGATGACGTACAGGTTAAAGCAGGGCGTTTAGCTGTGGCAGAGTTTGCCGTGAGAGGGTGTTCTGAAAGCTTGCGATTGACCTTCCGAGGGATGTTCGAATCGGCCTCTCTCGACATTCTTGAGGAGTTCTTTGCTCAAAGTCAAAGTAATGAGTCAGCTCTAGTTCCGCATTACCTCTTATCCCACTGTCCACGGCTCTGGGGAAGAACCACTCCTGCAAGGGATGAAGAGCTTGGCGAGGGTCTCTCGTACACTGACCTTGCTACCCTCAAATACCGGGTACCCTCTCCGGAAAAGGGGCAGCGCCCTCTCGGCTACACCCTACACTATCAAGGCCGAATAACCAACCAACCTACTATAGACCTAACAGCTGAAGAGCAAGATGACCTCATTCGTCCACTGATCACTCAGCTTTGTTCTGCCGAAAACATCCTCCCCATATTATTTGCAAAAATAAATCATAGACTAGCCCACTCTAATTATTTTCAAACTCTGTTCTACGACTTTTTATACAAGGCAACGAACAACGAGGATTGTCTGTTCTTAGAAGATGGCTCCTCTGTATCGGATGCTTCTCTTTGCTTCCCCAAGGGTCATCTCCATAAACACCAGGTCACTTGGAAGGGATTTCTCGAGTTTTTAAGGAACCTCTCTCTCTACCCAAATGAACCCACCCGAACTGTCATTGAGAAACACAGCTCTAGCCAGCCGAGATCTCAACCTAAAAACTCTAAAGGGGATCCCTACACTCCCAATGTGATTTATATCGAAAGTAATTCGGATCATGGTGCTAAAAAACACGTCTATAAAGATCCAAAGGAACTTTTAGCAAATATCCTCACCCACTATCTCCAGACAGGAGTCCTAGTTCTTCCACACAGGCGATCTTATGCGGAGAATCTACCTAGCGAGACGAGGTCGTCGCTCTGGAGGCTCGATGTTGTAGAATATATTCCCATCCAATCAAGCCTGGGCCTCACTATGTCTCTCGACAATTTTCAATCGGTCTGCGCAAAAAGTCGTCTACACAACAACGAGATTGTCACCACAAGCCAGTTGCCAACCCTTTGGGAGGCTCTCAACGAGATGGAGCAAGGGGCATTAGGCCAAATATCGTAATACTCAATTTTGAATTCATTTATACACAAATGAACTCAAAATTTGGGAATTTGACAAGGAGGTAGCTTGGAATTCATCTTTCTGAAGCAGCTAAACTTAAAAAGTTTAGCGATGCAAAAAAGGTGAACTCC
>JAGVDZ010000080.1 GCA_020058465.1 Parachlamydiales bacterium
ATTTATACACAAATGAACTCAAAATTTGGGAATTTGACAAGGAGGTAGCTTGGAATTCATCTTTCTGAAGCAGCTAAACTTAAAAAGTTTAGCGATGCCAAGAAAGGTGAACTCCAAGCGTCGCCGACACTGTCAAAAACCAACTTTTGAGTTCATTTGTGTATATATCTAAAAAATAAACTGACTTTATTTCTTACGATTGGTATGAATCCCCCTCTCAGAGTTCGGTAGGAAGGAGATGGTCTTATGAGTCTACAGCCCCTGAGGCGAGGAGCTTTGAGCCCCTCTGATCAAGAAGCTCTTTTTTTCTTGAGTGTAAAAGAAATACTTGAAAAAGTAGCAAGGGTAGCTTGTCTCTATTTTGCTTTCTTAGCCCCTCTGGCTTTTTTGGCAGGTTCTATGCTTCATTCGACCCCGTTGGCTATTGGAGTTTGGCTGGTGGGTTGTATGGCAGCTTCTCATGGGTTATTTGCTGATGAGTCTAGGGGGTCTTCTCTTTGGGTTGCAAGGACAGTGGTGGAAACTAGTCAAGAAAAGCCACAACAAAACTTCCCTCAAGAAGTAGGTCCCGTTTTGATGGAACCACAAATAGAACGAGTGGATGTCTCGTGTCAAGTCAATTTACCAGACCCAGAGGAGGTGATTCTTTTTAACGTAGATGCTCGCGACCTCGAGAATGGATCTTTGATTCCTCCGGTCGATGCATCAGATTCGTCGGGGAGTCATTGGACCTGGCTACAGGACTTAGGTGCCTCTAAAGTCGATGCGGAGCTTAATTCTGACTCCTACGTCTTAGTGCCAATGGATGTGACGCAAGTGGTAGAGGGGGTGATGCACTTTCTTACAGAGGAGAAGATTCCAGTTTCCACAGATTTTCAAAGCAAGTTGACCGAGGCTCTTCAAAGTGAGGGACAAGAAGGGCCGTTGGAGAGTGATGGATCTTGGGAAGTTCTTTCAAACAGTTCAGGTCAACAGAGTGGTCCTGTACTACAAGCTGTATCGAATGATACGAGCAGCATGTCTTGGGACACTGTGCTCGAGCTTTCTGATGGTGATGAAGTCAAAAGAAGAAGGCAGTTACTCGAGGCCCTAGGCAAGGTAGGGGTGACTTTGACTCCAGAACAGGAGCTACATTTGTGGAAATCTCTCTTGAAGTATCGGCAACAGGATCAGGAGCAGCTCTTGGTAGAGTTGGCACAGGATATTGACCAGTCAAACCAGAGCTTATCTGTGGAAGGGTATGATCCAAGCACGTGGCTTCAGCGCTATCGAGACAACGCTCCGGAAGCTTTGAAGGAGGCATTGTTCACCACGTGCCGAGCTGTACGAGAGGGATATTACGTTCGTGGGGGGTTCTACTTGGTGCCAGATCCTCGATCGATGGGGCAAGGATCTTCTTCTGGCCCGACGATCCTTTTGGGATGGGATCCTGGAGAGCGCTGCTTTTTAGGTTCTGAAGCTGTATCATTTCTTTTAAGATCGAACTTGCTGGCTGGGATCGATGAAAAAAAAGAGGATCTAATGCAAAGTGTTCCCATCACGTTCATCCGAGGTTCTTTGACGGAAGGATTGCCGTTTCAAGAACCCAATTCAGAGTTCAATGTAAGGATTGTTTCTATAGAGAAACTTAAAGACAGGGCATTTTGGCAAGGTCTTCGGTCTCAAAAGACGAAGTATCATTACCCCGCCGATTTCTCGAAGGATCCTGCTATTGCTCAGGGTTTAGCAGCTGCAACTCTACAGTCTCATTGGGCAGAGAATCCACTTGTGGTGACGTTACAACCGATTTGTGGATGTTTTCCTGGCCACTGTCAGAAAGAGTGTCATTTGCTCCCCCACTCTGATCAAGAAGTCAAGACTCTTTTTCGTGAATGGATGAATGATGAATGGTGTGTAAATCAAGTCATCAGACCGTTGATAGTGCAAGAAGGGACGCTCAAAGTCCAAGTGCACCGTTTTGGGGCGATATTAGAAGAGGTCTCGTATCCGCTTGCAAAATGTGAGCTGAGGGTACGAAAAGAATCCTACGACAATTTCCGAAAGGTAGTCCCCAGAGGAGTCTCGATGTTTCGTGAACCAGTAGAACAGCTACCGGAAGGGGCCTTGTGCGGAGTCCCTTATTTTTGGTACCTTAGGAAGACCGAAGAGGAGATAGACGATTGGGATATGATCTAGGTCTTATTGGTCTTGCTGTGATGGGACAAAACTTAGTGTTAAATTGCCTCGACCATGGGTATCGCGTCATCGTATGGAATCGGACTCAAGAAAAGATCGATCGGTTTCTCAATGAGAAGGTGAGCCGATCTCAACAGCAGGTGCAAGGGGCCCATTCTTTAGAGGACTTGTGTCGACGTCTAGAGCGACCTAGAAAGATTGTATTGATGGTCAAAGCAGGCGAGGCTGTCGACACATTGATCGATGAACTTTTGCCCTACCTGGAACTCCAAGACATTGTCATCGATGGGGGCAATAGCCATTTTTCAGATACGCAAAGACGGTTTGAAGCTCTTCAGAAACGGGGCATTTCCATGATTGGCATGGGTGTTTCTGGCGGTGAGGAGGGGGCAAGATATGGACCTTCGATGATGCCGGGGGGCGACCCTAAAGCATGGCCCCATGTTCAGACGATGTTGCAAGCGATCTCTGCAAAGACTGTGGGGGGTGTCCCTTGCTGTGATTGGGTAGGGACGGGGGGCGCTGGCCATTTTGTCAAAATGGTCCACAACGGAATCGAGTATGGAGACATGCAGCTCATTGCAGAAAGCTATCAGCTCCTTTCTGATATTGCCAAGTTGGATGTAGAACAGATGGCTGCTTTGTATCGTGAATGGAATCGAGGCCCTTTGGAAAGTTATCTCATCGAGATCACGGCCAAGGTCCTTGCCTATCGTGAGAAAGATGGTTCTTACCTACTTCCACAAATTGTAGATCGGGCAGGACAAAAAGGGACTGGCAAGTGGACCGCCATCGATGCTTTGGATCGGGGGTTTCCCCTTCCTTTGATCACCGAGGCTGTGTTTGCAAGAGCCCTTTCTTCTTTGAAAGAAGAAAGGGTGCAAGCTTCAAAGTTGTACCCGAAACAAGGGGCCCAGGCAAAGCCAGAGGTGGGAGCAGCCATGGGGATGGCGCTTCTTGGTGCTAAGATCATCAGCTATGCCCAAGGGTTTGCTTTAATGGCGAAAGCCTCATCGGAGATGGGCTGGTCGTTGAATCTTTCCCGTGTGGCGAATATGTGGAAGGG
>JAGVDZ010000191.1 GCA_020058465.1 Parachlamydiales bacterium
ATATTTGCTCATGAAGATTTCTTAGATCCAATGGTAGTTGAAATCTTGTCTCATTTAGGGAAATCTTCTTATAATCCCCCTTCCCCCTATGAGGGGCTGAAGTCTATTTTGAATATATGAAACCTGTCTTACAGGCCAAGATACTCCCCTCCACATACCACGCCAAAAACAGGGCCAATTCCATAGCATAGAAGAACCCAAGTAATTCGGGCGGGCAGCCCCCACCACCACTCGTCCTTGAAGAGACCCTGCGACCATCAGTCCCATCAACGCTAACCCCACTGTCAGCGTTAACAGAGGGCCCAAACGAAACCAAGGCAAGGATACGGATACAACGAGAAGAGCCGTCGCCATTAGGATTGGAAGAGGAGTCATTAATGTCTGCCACACCCTAGACCCCAAAGAAGTTACAGCAGAGCTCATTGACGAACCCCCCTTGAACAATCATCCGTCGTCACATTAATCAGAAGATTTTCATAGTCAGAACGCCAACCACTGTTGACCCCCAAGATGATCACATCCCCCACCTGCCAAGCTCGATAAACAGAACGATCCCAGCTGCAGAGTTCCCATTGAGAACCATCGCTCAAAACCATCCTTTCAGAGAAAGGGTCGATCGCCTGCACATATCGAGTATACATCCCGTCGACATAAGGTCCTTGAGATAGATCGACACTCACTGCCTCATCCGTCCTTTCGTTGAGAACTCGATAGTGAGCATTCGAAAACCAAGAAGTATTCTGGGTAATCAAAAGTGGATCTGTCGCCAACCACCAAAGAACAAGGCTCCTGTCTCTTCGATCATGCACCAGCCAAACCGAGCCGTCGCGAAGCACAAATGAATCGCCCATGTCGGAGATCGATTCCAAAGTCTGACATACCGAAGAAGAGTAGGTAGGAGGGTAGTACCCATGAGCCCACGCAGTAGGGGAATCGATTGCAGCTGCAGCTTTGCGATCGATACTCAAATCTTCTTGTTCTCCTCCTAGAGGATCTTCAATCTCTGCCACCTCCTCTTGCCACTCTTTGGACGGTTGTTTAAAATCCCCTATGAATTCCCCCTCCACGCTCGCCTGCAAAGACAACAACGCCAGTAGAGAAAAATAAACGCCATACCTAACCGACATACATAAACCTACTTTCCACCTCTACCTCCAACGAAGATCGTCCTTCTCCTCAGACAACAACCTCTTTGGTGAATCAAGAGTGATTTCTATTCAAACGGGGCCAGATTTTAGTGAAGAGATGTCTTTCCTGTACATAGAAATGAGAACATGGGAGCATAGTCGGAGGGCGCCACAATCACCTTTGTGTATGTATGATCCCCTCCTTCAAGTTCTGGATCAGGTTTCTTCTTCCACTGTCTTGCTTACACGCAACGTCATTTTCTCTACACGACTTAATCTGCTCTTCCGATACAACCTCCAACGTTCGACAAGCTACATCTCCGAGCAATCCAGCCTTGAGCGTCAGTCTTGGTATTTTCGATTTCATGAGAGAAAACCATCGTACAGGACAGCTAGCCATCGAATATCACAGCTACGGCTACCGATGGGTCAAATCCCTCCCCTCTTTCCAAGTACGCCCACTCTTGGGTTGGATGGGAACCTTCTCAGGGGCTCTCTACCTGTACGGAGGTGTCAACTTAGAGCTGCAGATCACGAGGCATATGGCCTTTGCCCCTGGTTTTGCTATCGGCTACTACAATCGAGGTCACGGCAAAAATCTAGGCCATCCTATCGAATTTCGATCAGGAATTGCATGGAGCTGGTCTATGCCCAACCAATCCAGGCTGGGCCTTCACATCTACCATCTTTCCAATGCCAGCCTAGCGCGCCATAACCCAGGATCCGAATCGGTAGTTATTTATTATGAAATTCCTATAAAAAGAAAATTACCATGAGTCAGGAAATCCCATTTGATCCTTTCCCATTCCTACAAGATCCTCATCAACAAACGATTGTCAATTCGTTCCTCCACCTCTTTTTCGAACCAGGGTCGATCTCTAAACGGGTACGTTTACCTGATGGAGATACCCTGTCTCTCGAAGTAACAACACCTCCTGAATGGACTCCCGAGAATCCGACAGTCCTTTTGGTCCACGGCCTTTGTGGCTCCCACAAGTCTCCCAATGTCGTTCGTATGGCCAAAAGGCTTCATGAATTACAAATTCGGTCGGTCCGCTTTAATATGAGGGGATGTGGATCAGGTAAAGGTCTTGCAAAACACATCTACCACAGCGGTCGCAGTGAAGATATCTTTTTTGCAATCCAAGCCCTCTTGCAAGAACATCCCCTCTCTTCTATCACCTTAGTGGGTTTCTCTTTAGGGGCCAATATCGTATTGAAATTAGCAGGCGAGCTCAACTCGTTAGGTCCCCACTTCTTAGACAGGGTCATCGCAGTGAGCCCTCCAGTCGATCTCTATTCGAGCACCCAGATGCTCGGCAACGAAGAAAATCGTCTTTTTGAAAAGTATTTCTACAAAATCTTGCGCGCCGATGTACTCTACCTCCACCGCAAGTTTAAGCTTCCCCCTGTCCATTTACCCAGGGATTTAAAGCTCTACGAGTTTGATCAGCTCTATACGGCCCCTGCCTGTGGATTTCATTCGGCGAGAGATTATTATGATAAGTGTAGCGCACAACACTATGTCTCTGATATCGACGTTTCTACCAAGATTCTCCTTTCGGAAGATGATCCAATCATCTCAGCATCGGCTCTCGATCACATTGATCTACCGCCCCACATACATCTTTTCAAAACCAAACATGGAGGCCATCTTGGATACCTCGGCCATCCAAAGGGTGAAAAAGGGATCTGGTGGCTTGATTCACTCCTCTTAGAGTGGATTCAAAATCGCTAAGGGATTCCCCTTCCGGTGAGGATAGGGGACAACCACCTCCCCTGTAAGGTCATATCCTAAAACATCCTTAATCTCAATTTCGTAGAGCTTCCCAAACGCCTTGACCTTAGAAGGGTCGTTGAGGATGATGACACCATCAATATCAGGGCACTGCCCTTGGTGACGAGCGATAAGTAAAAGATTTGACTCGGGATGATATCCGTCAACGATGGCCTGGACTTTCTTTCCTTGCCACTTCTTCCTTTGACATCGTTCGAGCATCTTCATCTGCTCTTCAGATAGCCTTTTCGTCCTTGCTTCTTTTACTTTATCCGGCACTTGGTTCGGCAACTTTGCAGCAAATGCTTCCTTTTCGGCAGAAAAGGTGAAAATACCAATATGGTCAAGCTCGACTTTCGATACAAAATCGAGCAGTTCTTCGAAATGAGCCTCCGTTTCTCCAGGAAAACCCACCATCAAACTGGTACGGAGGGAGATCGAAGGAATCTTGTCCCGAAGAGAGGCCAACGTATCGAGGATCTCTTGTTTGGAAGTAGTCCGATGCATCGCCTTCAGAATCGGATCGGCGATGTGTTGGATCGGCATATCGAGATAGGGACAAATTCTAGCGTCGCTTCGGATGATGTCGATGAGCTCGTCATCGATTTCATCGGGGTAAAGATACAAAAGACGGAGCCAAAAACGGCCAGGCTCCTCAAGAAGCTTTCTCAAAAGTTTGGCTAAAGCTCCCTTCTCCCCCCTGTCTCTACCAAAATCGCCAAGATCCTGAGCGATCAAGATAATTTCAAACACCCCCTGCTCCCTCAAGGAGCGAACCTCCCTGACAATCCTCTCTTCCGTCTTGCTTTTTAAAGGACCTTTGATCAGAGGGATGATACAAAACGCACACCTCTTTTTACACCCTTCGGCAATCTTATACCTTTTTCCGTTCGCTGCCACATGGTCAGG
>JAGVDZ010000078.1 GCA_020058465.1 Parachlamydiales bacterium
ACTCCGACGGTTGTTCTTCCCCCTTCGCCGAGCATGCCTCCTACATCACCGACATTGTCGTCGTTCGATGCGACGGTTGTTCTGCCCCCTTCGTCGACGGACACGCCTCCTACATCACCGAGATTGCCGTTGTTTGATACGACGGTTGTTCTGCCCCCTTCGCCGACGGACACGCCTCCTGCATCACCGGCATTGTCGTCGTCCGCTCCGACGGGTGGTTTGCCCCTTTCGTTGAGGAGGACTCCTCCTACATCACCGAGATTGTCGCCGTTCGATGCGACGGTTGTTCTGCCCCCTTCGCCGAGCGTGGATCCTCACATCGACGAGAGCTCGCCCGTTATGGAACTGTCGATGGAAAGACAACATCAGAAAGTTCATTTGCAGTCGATATGTGGACAAGTTCGTCAACAAATACACCAGGCTCTCTGCAACATTTTAAACACCGCGGAGAATCGGATCCTGGACAGTGTTGGCCTGTTTTGGGGGTATCGACCAGGGGAGCTTTCGTCATGTGACAAATGGTGGCACAACTTCGCGTGGATGGATTACACTGGCGTCATCGTCGATGATACGAAATACCAGCATCAGATTAATCACATAGAGGGGAAGTTCTGTATTGTGAGAACGAAGCCCTCTTTCCAGGGAGGGATTTCCTGGCAGGCCGAGCGTTCCGAATGTAAAAACCAGTACAAAGCCAGTCTAGCTCTTTGGGTGGTGGCTAATGTCGCCGACGAGGTGACGAAGCTTATTGATGTGAGGAACATAAGTGAATCCCTGCTGGGATCTTCGAGAGATCTTGTGGTTCGGCATTTGGTCACAAGCATGCTGCTAGACAAGGAAATAGATCGTAACGAAGGTGTCCACCGCGAAGGCGGTCCAGCATTGGAGGCGATGCAATTTGAGAAGTTTCTTACACCCCTTTTGAGTGGGAATGCTCTGGAGATCATGCAGAGGCCGCTCCTGTCGCAGGTAACGCTCCAACTACCTTTCGAGACTAGAGAAGTGCCTCTCGCTTTCCAGACGGACGATTCGTGGAAGGAGAGTCTTATGTCTATGCGAATGGCTTATAAACAAGAAGAGAACGAAGCGCATCGGAAGTCGATCGGCGGGGTCTAATACCATTTGGGAGAAATAAATTCATAAATTTAACAAGAAGGCAGCACAAATTTTTGTATCTGGAACAGGCGACCATTGCCGATAGGCAAGGCGCGAGTGAAGACCAAAAACTTGTTGCTAAGCCGACGCAGTTAAATATGAATTTATTTCTCCCGAATGGTGGAATACCAAACATCAAAAACAACTTCATATTGGAGCGTGGCAAAGAGGGTGTAGGGCCTCTTTTTGAATTTGAGCTCCAATCGACTGCAACTTCCGAACAAGGTCTTCATAGCCACGGTCTAGGAAGTCGGCATTCTTAGTAATCACCGTTTCATTGGAAGCGGTTAAGGCTGCCACAATGTAGGCAAAGCCTGCTCTCAAATCGGGAATCGAAATTTCTTGGCCATGAAGAGGCGTTGGCCCTCTCACAACAATACTGTGGACATGATTTTGATGGACAAAACGGCATGGCAAGCTCCCTAGGCAGTTAGTAAAACTTTGGATGTCAGCGCCCATGAACCTAAGAGTGTGAGTATACCCAAAACGATTTTCGTAGACTGTTTCATGCAGGACGGAGAGTCCGACTGCTTGCGTCAATAGGACCGTAAAAGGTTGTTGCCAGTCAGTCATAAAACCTGGATGTACGTCAGTCTCTAAGTGGACGCCGCCTCGTAGGGGCTTGTCGTAGAAGAACTCAATGCCGTCTGAAAAGACTCGAAAGCGGCCTCCAATCGATTGGAGAGCATTGAGAAAAGAAAGCATGGGAAGATGGTGGGCCCCTTTGATCATGACCCGACCTTGGGTGCTGATGGCAGCCATGGCATAAGAGGCAACCTCGTTACGATCGGCAGGGACGGTGTGTTCCACTTCGTGAAATGTACATGTTTTCTGCACTTGGATCGTCCTGTTGGGAAGGATTTGCACATAGACACCAAGCTTTTGTAGGAACAAAATTAAGTCGATGATTTCGGGTTCCATGGCAGCATTGTGAATTGTTGTCACACCTTGAGCATGGACAGCAGCAAGCAGAGTATTTTCAGTGGCGCCGACAGAGGGGTAGTTGAGGTGGATCGTTGTTCCCTTAAGGCCATGATGTGCTGACGCGAGATAGGCCCCTTCTGTCTTCATCACCCGATACTCGATCTTAGCACCGAGCTTTTCTAAGGCATGTGTATGCAGGTCAACTGGTCTTTGACCAATCAAGTCGCCTCCTACGGTGGGGACGATAATGGACTCGTCAGTACGCCCGACTAAAGCTCCAATCATAAGAATGGGGATACGATTGGATCCCGAGTAGCGCTGTGGTATGTAAGTAGTTTTCAGCTCTTGGGTTTGAATTGAGATTGTTTTGTCTTGCTGATCCCACGTGATTTTAGACCCAATTTCACGGCATAAGTCCACAGTGATTTTAACTTCTCCAATGTTGGGGACATTGCGAAAGAGACAAAGCTTATCTGAGAGAAGAGATGCAACGAGCAATTTGGTTACGCTATTTTTGGCGCCTGCTGCTGTGATCTCTCCTTGAAGGGGTTGGCCTCCTTGAATCCGTAGGATATGCGTCATGGGTCACCTTATTTCTTAAGGTCGGTATCATCTCCATCATAGTGGGTTGCATGGCTAATCCACAATGCCCGTTGCATTGTGTTTTTTCGAAAAACAGCAGATCGATTATCTTCTTTTTGATGAGAGTTGCAGTATAGGTATTTATGTCACTTTGTCGGGTAGGTATAGGGCAAGAAAGCCTTCGATTCACAGATGACAATGCGTCGAAGCCGTGTGTGATCGGGGGTGTCATCTTTGAGGGGATTGTTGGACTTGAGCATGACTCCGATGGAGATGTGATTGTACATGCGATCTGTAACGCCATCTCCTCTCTTTGTGGTGTACCGATTATGAAGGGGCTAGCTCGTGATTTGATTGCGAAGGATGGGATTACAGATTCTATGGTTTACCTACAAAAAGGGCTTGTGTACCTGTACTCGAACGTGATTGTTCATGTTGCTTTGAGTGTTGAAGCAAAAAAACCCCCGCTGGCAGGAAAAGTTGATGTCATTTGTGCCAAAGTAGCCCATGTTTGTGGGCTCCACCCGTCTCAAGTGGGGATGACAACGTATGGGGGTAGTGGGTTAACGGATGTCGGATGTGGCGAGGGGGTGTCGGCCCTTTGTTTGATGACAATAGACGGCTAAGATATACACAAATGAACTCAAAAGTTGGGAATTTGTGTAGATCAGTAGACGTCTGTCAAGTATCGCTTGTCTTTACGAAGTTCTTTCACAATTAGGCGAGCAGTCTCTTCTGAGACACCTTGCATCTCCTTGATGATCTGCAGAAGGGTTTGGTCGACTTCTTTAGCCATTTTTTTTGCATCACCACAGACATAAAGACAAGCTCCCCCTTCGATCCACCCCCAAAGCTCCTTTCTTGCCTCCCACATCTTGTGTTGCACGTAGACTTTATCTGGTTGATCACGGGAAAAAGCGAGGCTTAAGTGGATGAATTTTTGGCGATGGAGATCTTCCCAAAAGGGACGATAGTAATAGTGGTGTAATTGAGTTTGCTCGCCAAAGAAAATCCAATTGCGCCCCGAAGCCTGTAAAAAGAGTCTTTCTTGGATGAAGGCCCGAAAAGGGGCAATTCCTGTGCCAGGGCCGATGCAGATGATGTCTTGAGAGAGATCTTGAGGGAGGGTGAAGTGGGGAGTCGGTTGGATGTAGATGGAGATGGGCGTTTGTTGGATGAAGGCTTCTTTACAGAGGAAGTGGGAACAAGTCCCTTTGTGAAGAAAATCCCCTACTTGGTAGGTAACGTAGGTCACAAGGAGGTGGAGTTGGTTGGGGTGCATATAGGGGGAATTAGCGATCGAATAAAATCGGGGTCTTAATGGCAAGAGTATAGATGGGAGATCTTCAAGGGGAGGAAGATAGGGGAGGTTTTCTTTCAAAATATCGAAGGGCGTTTTTTCTTGTAGACTTGGGGTTGTAAGATATGAGGTAAGATGGGAGGCTCCTTGTTGGATCAGAGCTTTGAGCAGTTTAGAAGAGCTTTGCGATAAGTTAGCTTCCTTTTCTAGGTAAGTTTGAAGAGAAAGGTGTTCTTGTTTCTTGGGCAGATAGACAAGTTCTTGGCCTGTAGCTTGGAAAAGCTCAAGCCATTGGGCCACCAGGAAAGATTC
>JAGVDZ010000183.1 GCA_020058465.1 Parachlamydiales bacterium
CCACGCACCAGCACGATACTGTGTTCCTGAAGGTTATGCCCTTCTCCAGGGATGTAAGCAATCACCTCGTGGCCGTTAGAGAGGCGAACCCATGCGACCTTCCTTAAAGCCGAGTTAGGTTTTTTAGGCGTCTTAGTTTTAACTTGGAGACAGACCCCCCTTCTTTGTGGGCACTGCTGAAGAGCAGGTGACTTTGAGCGCCGCTTTTTATCGGTCCGTCCCTTTCGTATAAGCTGGTTATAGGTGGGCATACGCCGCCATTCTCCTCTGATAGGAATTCATATCGATTCGGGTCAATATACAGAATGAGATGAATTAAAGTACAGCTTATACCAGGCGTTAGAAATAACTTTCCATTTGAGCTGTATAAAGATTTGGTGTGGATCTGTGGGCTATACACAAATGAACCCCAAGCTACCTCCTTGTCAAATTCCCAACTTTTGAATTCATTTGTGTATAAGAAGCTTAATTCTGTTTTTAGTAAATTTAACAACATCTATTTTTGTAACTAACAACAACTTGTGATTATAATTAGTATTAATTTGATTTTTCTAAAATTAAAATGATACACTCAAGCATAGGCGGTGTGATGTGGTCTGGTTGCAGGATCTCAAGCTTCGCTGTCGGTTATAGCGATCGAAAATGGGGAGTGGGGGCAATGCTTGGATCATGGGTTCGATGGGGGTTCTTTAGCTTATGGTTATTATCAACAAGTCTTCTTTTTGGTGGAGCACTGCCTCAAGAAAGGCTTCGGTTAGAGACAATTCCGTCGGTGATGACAAAGCTTTTTTCCTATCATATTTCAGTTAAAGAGTTTACTCCAGAAATGGTCAAGAGAGCCTTCAAGATTTCGCTCGAACATTTCGATGCCGAAAAGCAGTATCTTCTAGCCAGTGAGGCAGCTCTTTACGAGGAGGCTTCTGACGAGGTGCTTCAGCAGGCGGCTCAAAGACTGACAACGGGGAACTATCAAGACTTTGTACATATGTATACCCTCTTTCAACAGGCAGTGATTCGGGCTCAAAAGATGCGGCAGGGGATGATTCAGGAGGTTGTTGGAGTTAGCCCACCCCTTTTGATAGAGTCGTATCAGTCTTATGCTGTGTCTTCTAAAGATTTACGAATTCGTCAATGTCAGAATATGCAGCGTTTTTTTGATTTTCATTCTAAGCATACAGATCTCTCTACTGTAGAGCGTAGGACTGCTGTGTATGCTCTCTATGAGGACAAGGCAAGGAGGCAGGAGTACCGGTATCTTTTTGTGGACGCAAATGGGAGACCTTTTTCACAAGAGTTCGTAGAACATCTATTCGCTTTGCGTGTTCTCAAGGCGCTTGCGAAAAGTCTCGATACCCACACAGCTTTTTATAGTTCTGAAGAGGCCTATCAGATGAGGACGGGTCTTGAAAAGCAATTTGAGGGGGTAGGGATTGTCCTTTCAGAGGGGATTGATGGGGTGATGATTGCCGACTTGATTGAGGGGAGTTCAGCACAAGAGTCGGGCATGGTACAGGTCAATGATTTGTTGGTAGAAATTGATGGGCAATCATTACAAGGTTACAGTTTTGAAGAGGTTTTAGAAGTTTTGAAGAAGAAGGATCAGGGTGAAATCTTGCTTGGGTTGAAGAGGGCAGGTAGTTCAAAGATTCAGAGGGTGCTGCTGTCCAAAAGACCTATTGTGATGCAAGAAGAAAGGATCCGGGTGGGCTACCAACCTTGTGAGGGGGGGATCATTGGGAAAATTGCCCTTTACTCCTTTTACGAGATGGCGGGGGGGCATAGTAGCGAAAAGGATCTCAAGGAAGCTATTCAGGGCTTAAAGCAAAAGGGTAATCTCGTCGGCCTTGTCCTTGACCTCAGGGAAAATTCAGGCGGCTTTTTAAGTCAGGCTGTCAAGGTGTCGGGACTGTTCATCTCCAATGGGGTTGTAGTGATTGCCAAGTATGGCAATGGAGAAAAGCACTATTTAAGAAGCTTAACAGGGCATCCATTTTGTTCGTTGCCACTTGTCATTTTGACATCTAAGATGTCGGCGTCGGCATCCGAGATTGTGGCTCAGACGCTACAAGACTATGGAGTTGCTTTGATCGTGGGAGACGAGCGTACCTTTGGGAAAGGTTCGATCCAATATCAGACGATTACAGACCAAAGTGCTAAGCTTTTTTTTAAAGTTACAGTAGGGCGTTACTATTCTGTTGCTGGTAAAAGTACCCAAATTGAGGGGGTTGTGGCTGACATCGTCATTCCTACTCAATTTGCCCCTTATCAGATTGGGGAAAAGTATCTTGAATATCCACTCTCTCAGGACCGGGTTGAGCCTGCTTTTCAAGATACCTTGTCAGACCTTGATCCAAGGCATCGCCATCTTTTCCAAGAACACTATCTTCCTGCCTTACAGAGAGAGGTTGTGTTTTGGAAGGAGCGGGTTTCTGAGCTTCGAGATCGGAGTCAACAGCGCTTGTTGGAGAATCGTGCATTCCAGACCCTCTTCAGGGAACATGAGGTGATTCGGCAGCGACAAAATCCTTGGAGTGTCAATCGGGTTGATGCGCCGATTCAGACGAGTCTGAGTGATTTACAAATGCAAGAAGCGGTCCATGTGGTTGAGGATATGTTGAGCATGCAGAGGGACTCAGCACTCAGCCTTACGGGCACCGACCCAACGTAAGAAATAGCGGCCCCTTTTGACGGCTCTGGTTGATAACTATTTCTTGATCTTGGAAAATGAATTCGTTCTTCACAAAATTGGATGCAGACAAACTGCAGGTTCGGTTAGAATTTGCGGCCTTTTGATATACTGTGGAGCTTTCAAGTGTCAACCTCGATAAGGTACCCCTCGCCGCGATATCCCGGTAGTGTCTACCCCACACCACCCTATTCATATTATGGCTCCTTAGATAATAGGAGTCCTGTTTCGTGCTATACTGGGAGTCCTCCTTGCCACGTCTTGTACAGTGGCTTTCCTGACGACAATAGTTCCAACCCGCCCCCGCAGTTGGGGCGAGCTTATTCTAACCCTGTCTATTTCGTCCGGCCTATGACAGAGACCCCCTCAGCAGAGTCTCACTACTCGGCAGGTGGATCTCCTTGGGTGGAGCCAGATCCTAGGGGGTGGAGCCCTTATGAATCTGCCGAGAGCAGACGGGTAAACACCTTGATCTACAATTTGGAGCAGGCAAACTTACGGTTGAGAACACAGATCGATGTATTTGGGCGCCGTGAAGTACAGTTGAACCAAGATATAGAGCATCTACAGCAGCGCCTTCGTCAGACAGACTTGATAAAGGGAAGTTTAATGAGGGCTATTACGCAGTTGCGTCTACAAAACAAGTATTTACAAACGATCGTAGGTCAATTATTTAATGTTTACTGTGCTGGGCGTGTCTATTCTCCCCGAGGGGGGCAGAGGGGGATGGGTGTGGTCATTTACGAACAAGATCGTCTAGATCCACGATTTGTAGAGGTGATCCAGAACTGTTTGGCAAAGATTCCCAGGATTCCTCGTCCTGGAGAGGCCTTCAACATCTTGCTCCATAGATATCACTGTCTAGTGGCGGTGTATGTAATGCTTACACGACTTCCCTCATTCTCTCAGGGGCCGGTCCCACCTTTTATTCTTGCCTAAATTGAGGGTAAGTTTTTAGGATGTCCTTTTTTGTTGTAGGGCCAGATAGCTCAGTCGGTAGAGCAGAGGACTGAAAATCCTTGTGTCGCTGGTTCGATTCCAGTTCTGGCCATACCTTTCTCTTGCTGGAGAAAAACGGAATTCCAACGGAGTTGGTAATTTCTCTTAATCACCCAAAACAGACCACCAAAATATTTTTGATGGTCGCTTTGGAGTCTCGGTTCCGTTGAATCTATAGATCAGCCCTGTGTGGTGAAATTCATACGGCACACTGCGATTATCATATTTACCGATCGCTGTAGCTATATTTGAAAATTCAAACTGATTAATAGCCAACGCAGACTCTTCTAATAACTCTCGTTTCAAAGCTTCATCTGGCGTTTCACCAAATTCAATGGCTCCTCCAGGCAAATCCCATAGCCCTTTATATGGACCTGATTTTTTTCGATTAAGTAGGATTTTGGAATCGTGGACTAAAATCCCATAAGTCCCCAAGCGACTGATCCGATCCATTTTAGAATGTGCCATTTCTACGTCCTTGAGCTCTTAACACATTCATACAAAATAACTTCATCAGAATCATTCGCTTCCTTTCTAGAATGAGGTTCTGCCTGCCACTTGCCGATAACTTTTAACCCATGCTGGTTCAATAGCCGTTCAATTTCTAAGGGTTCATAGTGTCTGACGTGATAGTCTTCTACCTCTACTCGAGAAATCTTATTTGTTTCCCATAGTTCGTAACGAAAAAGACCAGTTTCAATGCAAGATGTCGTATCAAATCTAGAAAGGACACTCATGACGATTCTTGATCCATCGGGCTTATTAACCCATCGTCCTCTCCATACACCTTGAGGTTCTCTAATAGATTTCAAGGTCTCTACTTCAAAAACAAACTTTCCTCCAGAATTTAATCGATCTGCAATAAATGTTAGAGCGGTGGTAATCTGCTCGGGAGTAATCAAATGGCCAAATGAGCCACTGGGAATAAAAATCAGACTATATTTCTCTGATGAAGAAAATGTTTCAAAGGTAGCTTCAAATAAAGCACTGGATAGGCCTCGATCTTTGCATTTTTTTCGACATACATTGAGCATATGAGGCGAATAGTCAAAGCCAATAACAGAATAACCTTTCTCTAGGAGAGGAACAAGAAAACGTCCAGTTCCACACATAGGCTCCAATATTTTCCCCTGAGCTCCCTCTGCATAATATAAATAGCACTGAAGTGCATCTTCTGGAGCATTGGGTTTATCCAATTCATAAAACTCTGTACAAAGACCTCTGTAAGGCACTGATTCTTTATTCATTATCATTTCTGCTTTTTAGGTTGGAAAATCAAGGTACACTTCAATGGATCTTGATAATTCCAAGATGACATCTTCAAATTTAATCTGTTGTTTACCCATGGCTGCAAGGAAATTATTCCAACGTTGTTGAGTCTCCTTGTTACTATAAAACTCAGCTGTAAATGCTATGGGAGGCTTGAGAGGAGTTTTGCGATTTGCAAATACTTCATCGATAGCAATACTTAGCTTGCCAGGTTGTATCTCATGCTCTCTTAGGATGGTCCACAAATCATAAAAGTCTTTCATACGAGTGTTGACCAGTGCAAGCTTTACGACTGATTCGAGTTTTTCTGCGATAACCGTTTCCAGGGTATAACCCAGTAAAGTTGGTTCTGGCATGCCTAAAAGAGTAGGGTATTTGATTTGCTGAGGTTTAGGAATGATGATGTCATTAAAGCCAATGTCTATGAGAACAGGCATTTTTGTTGTGAATAACTTGGCTGAAAAGCTACTGCTCACGCCGTTATAATCTCCGCCTGTCTGGGTGTTGCGGAGAATGAGTTTTTGCGTGTCGAAAGCGATTCCATCGTCCTCACAAGCAATTTCTGAAACTTCTGTGATGATCCGATGTAAGTTATCAATTTGATTAGAAGTTCTTGCAAGCAAATCTATATCCATCGTGGCTCGATGATCCAATGAATCCCAAACTTTGAGCATTAATCCGCCCTTAAGGAAAAATTTCTGAGCATGAGAGCTAATGCTAAGGCGGTATAAAAATCTCTCCATAGCATAATACCGAAGTATTTCATCAAAGGGGCGATTTCTCTGGTCTGATAGATTCTTTAATCGCTGACGTATTGATTCACCAAGATTCTTTTTTGGTTTTTCGATTGTATTACCCACTGACGATTGTTTCCATAATCGGTTTTAAAATCTTTTCGACACGGAATAATTTAGCATATTCAAAGAGTTTTTCGAGATTTGCTTTTCTACTGTGCCAATACATTTTCAGAGCTTCTAGGACGACGTCCATTCCAATTTTATTGCGAAATTTAACGCAATCAACGAGGGTCTTTTCAACATCAAAGATCATAACGGTACATCCATCTATGGAATGCTCCTGAACTCCCGTGTTTAATAGTTTTTGGCTGTACCAGAAATAACGCATAGGTGGATGAGAAATCGCAGGCTTGTGTGCTTGGCTTGGCAATGCAACATAAACGAAATGAGGGATTTGGGTTGTTATTTCATGAAAGGCAAGGGCAGAAATGAGGCAAATAACTCCATGAGGGATCTTTTTTGCTACAGGAATAAAGTCAGGCAATGAGGGATCAGGCATATCAATCAAGCGATATAGTCCTCTGCTAACGACTTCTAAATCCCCCCTGTCTCGAAGGGCATAGAGCTCTCGACGATGGATGCCAACTTGCATAGCCTCAGACATGGTAAGAATCCCACCTGCTTCCCTAAAGGCGGCAACGGCTGATTCAAGCTTTGATTTTTTCTTCATGGTACAAAATAGCGGATTTATTCATTTATATCCGTGATATTGTACCAAAATGAGAAGAATGTCAATAAAAAATCGCAAAAGGCATAGCCAGAGGCTTTGGCTTCATGGGTTAGTAGTCCTTAGAGAAAACGTAACGGAAATTCAACGGAGTTGCCAATTTCCCAACATTGCCTTCGATTACCTTCGGTTGCTAAAATTTCCTGGAAAAAATCTGGACTTCCCTATAGAATCTGTCCATCTTGGTTGATTAAGCTCAATCAAAGGCAATAGAAAGAAGTGGTTTTCTAAGTCTGAAAATCCTTGTGTCGCTGGTTCGATTCCAGTTCTGGCCAC